>JBDNFQ010000195.1:0-9533 GCA_041689715.1 Bacteroidia bacterium | reverse complement strand
TGTGGACTGCCGGGGTAAAAGGCAATGTAATTCAGGGATTAGAGGATGTGCTAGAAGCCAAAGGAGGAAGATATATAGTAGATGAATTTAACCATATACCTCCGTTAAAAGATGTATTTGCCATAGGAGATATAGCTATACAGATGCAGGAAGACTATCCTCATGGAGTGCCAATGCTAGCTACTACTGCTATTCAACAAGGAGAACATTTGGCCAAAAACTTCATTAGAGTATCACAAAACAAAACACCTGTAGCCTACAAATACTTTAATAAGGGTGTAATGGCTACTATTGGAAGAAACAAAGCGGTTGCAGATATTTGGAAGCTTCATTTTGGCGGATTTGGTGCTTGGTTTTTGTGGATGGGAGTGCATATTTATTCCTTAGTTGGTTTTAGAAATAAAGTAGCATCATTACTCAATTGGACTTTGAGCTATTTTAATTACGATCGTCCCTTAGGACTTATTATTAGAAAATACAATAAACAGAAAATAAAAGAATGAAAAAATACGGATTTGTTGTGCTCATAGCACTGCTATTTTCAAGTGAGTTGGTACAAGCTCAAAAACAAATTGACAATCAGAATAATGCCTGGTATATGTATTTTGGTAATCATAAAATTACGGATCGTTGGGGAATACATGCGGAGTATCAGTGGCGACGACACGATTTAGGTCAGACATGGCAGCAGTCTCTAGCTAGGATAGGAGTAGACTATTATTCTAAGCAGGGTCCTCAGCTTACTGCGGGTTACGGATGGATAGTTTCCTATCCCTACGGTAAGCAGCCTATTAAGTATAGTTTTAATGAAAATAGGATTTGGCAGCAAGCCATCATTACATCCAAAGCTGGACGATTTAATTTTAATCATAGATATAGACTAGAACAGCGGTTCTTAGAGCAAAAAAGTTACGATAGTGCAAAACAAGAATATGTGCACATAGATGAGTTTAAGTTTAAGCAAAGAGTTAGGTACCGATTTATGGTAAGCATACCGCTCAATCATAAAGAATTGGTTGATAATACTTGGTTTGTGAGTTTATATGAAGAGGTTTTTTTAGGATTTGGCAAAAATATAGAAAAGAATATTATGGAGCAAAATCGTATTTCCGCAACTCTTGGATACCGATTTACTAAAGATTTCAATATACAGGCAGGATACCTAAATCAATTTGTACAGAAAGGAGATGGCATACACGCTGAGAATAATCACAATCTGCAGGTAGGTCTCACCTATAATTTTGATTGGCGAAAACTGAAAGTAACTAAATAAAAAAAGCCCGATAGAATAACTATATCGGTATTTTTTACTTTGAAGGAGGAGTATAGTTCTATCCTAAATCGTAAATCTCTTGGATATTATGTAGTATCTCTGGGAAGTCTAGTTTTAGATTTATTAGTTTGCCACTCTGTATATCAAATACCCAGCCGTGCACTTGGAGTCCACGTTCCTTGTATGCGGTTTGTACTGCCGCAGTTTTTATTAGGTTTATGCACTGTTCTTGTACGTTGAGTTCTACAAGTCTATTATACCGTTCATCTCCGTCTGGCAAAGCATTGAGCTCTATCCTATGTGTTCTATACACATCTCTTATATTTCTAAGCCAAGGGTTTAGAATTCCTAAATCTTGAGCAGTCATAGCTGCTTTTACACCTCCACAAAAGTAGTGACCACATACTACCACGTGCTTTACCTTAAGTTGGTTTACTGCATAGCTGAGTACAGACATTACATTGAGATCAATACTTATCACCATATTGGCAATGTTACGATGCACAAAGACTTCTCCTGGCTCTGCACCCATTAATTCCTCGGCAGAAGCTCTACTATCGGAGCATCCTATGTACAATATTTCGGGGCTTTGCCCTTTCGATAGTTTTTCAAAATACTGGCTGTCTAATTCTAGTTTTTCTTTTATCCAATCTTGGTTATTCTCAAATACTTTATCTAAATTCATGTTTTTTCGTTGCCGCTAATGTAGGCTTACCCTCTTTAGTATGGTGCTATTTTTTATAAATAGTAATAAAAAAAGCCCGCTCCAAATTATTGGAGCGGGCTTTTAATAGACTTATTCGTCTCTTATTCTTTTATTAGTTTAGTAGAAATTGTACCTGCATTAGTTTGTACGTTTACTACGTAGTAACCTGCTTGTATTGTTTCTAGGTTTAGAGAAATAGTGTTCTTAGCGTTAGCTACTAGTACTTCTCTTCCTGTAATATCAGTTACGCTTATACTAGTAACAGTGTACTTAGCATCTACACTTATAGTCACCTTGTTAGTAGCTGGGTTTGGATAAACTGAAGCTGCTGAAGAAGGGAGTATTGTATTTACCGATAGAGACTCTAAAGTAATGTCATTATTGATAAGTGCTACTCTAGGACACATATAGCCTAAGATAGTATCTAAGTAAGTTCTACCTTTTGTTGGGCTCATATCTGTATTAGACTGTAAGCTGTTCATGTGTGCTGTGAAACCTGCACCTCCAGAAACATCTGTAGTGGCAAGCGGAGACATTGGATCCCACCATTGCCAAGGGCTCGACTGATTGTCAAGAACTTTAGCGGCAATAGGAAGAAGTACAGGGAATAAACCTTTTATTTCAGTGTTGATCGTTATTTCGTTAGCAGGTGCATCATAGATATAAGCTACAGTAGCACCATAATTAGCTTCTGCTGCCTTAGTATATGGATCATTTGCTTTGATGTTTTTAATTGCATCATTATTGCCAAGAGCATTTGCCTTTGCAATAAATAAGTTAGCACCTTGTACATCTACAACTGGTTGGTTGGTAGTAGGTACGATTACAGTTCCTTCGGTAAAAGGAGCAAAAGCGTCTCTTATACAATGGAAAGCAATCATAGGAGCATCTCCAGCTTCTAACCAAGAAGTGTCAGCCAAAGCACCGCCTGCAGTTACTATAGAAGCAACTTCTGTAGTAGTAGTAGATGAGGCATAAAGGTTCAATAAACCTCCGCTGCCGTCTATTTCTCCTACTACAGCTCTATTGATATAAGAAGGTCCTACACCACCAGCTCTAAACTTCGGAAGTTCCATTTCTTCATTCTTATCTAATGTCTCATAAGCTAAAGCTACATAAGCACCAGTTCCTTCACCGTATAGCGTTACTTTAGTACCATCTATCCCGTAAGTAGCGGCGTCGTCCTTTAGCATTCTTACTGCTTTTTTTACATCATGTATAGCTCTGTATACTGCATTAAGAAGTTGTCCTTTTCTTACTTCTACATTTGTAGCAAGTGGATTCCATCCTAATCTATAGTTTAGAGCTACTGCAACATACCCTCTTTTAGCCCATTCGGTACAAAGTACGATAGCTGAACTATCCCCTTTGTATCCGTTAGGAGATCCATTGATTGGTGGAGGTAAGAAGTTTCCTGTATGAATGAAAATGATTACAGGTCTATCTGTAGTAGCATCTACTGCAGTCTTAGGCTTGTAAACGTCCATTTTTACTATAGTTACTTTTAGATCTGAAGCAGTATCTGCAGGATTATAGTATTTAGCAGGAATAGGTTGACTCATGGCTAGAGCGGTTTTTATCTCTGTGATATCTCGTCCGACGTTATTTTGGTTGCCTGTTTTTGAAGTAAGGAAATCAATGTTGGTCCCGTACTCTACATTAGATGTCACCTCTATATCGGCATCTGTGTAAATAGCGTCTACATAACGGGTCTGAGCCGTTGCCCCAATAGTCATTAAAACTATTAGCATAGTTAAAGTTAAGTAATGTTTTTTCATTTGTTTTATTCTATGTTATATTGATGTGCAATATAATAAATTACATTAGATGTTAATTTTATTTTTTAAAAACTAGATTATGCTGAGCAGAGAAGTAGACCATTCGGCCTACAAATGGTCCTCCATAGACTTGGTAGTTCAAGTTTTTGAATACACTTCTTTGGGTGTTTTCGTCAGCTGCATCAAATAGTGGCATAATGCCTATAATATTACTGCCTCCAAGTTTAAAGGTCGTATTCCATTTGGGTACTTCATAGTTTATCTGTGCATCTAGCATATCATATGTAGGTACAGTGCCTGTAAACTGAGGTGATCCTTCAAAGACGAAGCCTTGTATCCATTTGTAGTTTATCCCAAAGCCAAAATGCTCTCCTACTAGTTTGGGTAGTTTTAGCTTTGTTCCTGAGAAACTGATATTAAACTTATGCTCTGGAGTATTGAAAGCCGGGATAATAGGGTCATCTGTACCTTGCTTATTGAGTACATTCCAAGAGTAGTTGCCTCCTAGATTATACTTTTTGAAGAAGTAGTTTATCCCGAAGGCTACTCCCTGAGTAGTTACAGTCTCTTTGGCATTAGCAGCTACTCTATATACCTCAAGTCCTTGAGGGAAACTAGTCTGCTGGTCAAAAGTTGCATCTATTCCTATATTATACCCAATGAAATCTTTGTATGTGGTGTAGTAATATCCTGCATCTATAAAGATAGACTGGTCTGCAATGTTTCCCTTGTACCCTATCTCAAAAGTTCTAGCTTGCTCAGGGCGAATAGGATCAACATCATAGTATTCTATTTTGGTTAAATCTGGATTTACTTCAAATGCATTTCTAAAAGACTGGATGTCTATTAATGAATCGAATCCATTTAGATTGCCTATTAAGGTGGCACGTCCTACGTCATACAGTAGATATTGATCTGCAAGAGTGGGATTTCTAATGGCCGAAGAAAAAGAAGTTCTAAACACGTGATTGGGTCTATGCTTGTATATGAAGGAAACGGCAGGAGATGCCAAGAAGTCAAAGTTTTGATTCTTATCTAATCTAGAGGTTACATTTAGTATTACTCTGTCTGCCATCCATCGCTTATCTATACCTGCATATATACCAGCCTCAAGGTTACGTATTACGACATCACCTGTGTCATTCAGTATGGTCCCCTTAGATTCAGGAGCGTATAATCTGCTACTTGTACCTACCGTTATTAAACCAAACTTCGGATGGAATTTGTACTCTCCTTGTAAGTGGTACAGAGCTGACTTGTCATAGAATCGTGTTCCATTCTCTGTAAAAAGTCGAGAGGTTATATCGTTATAAGTGCTATCAAACTCCGCAGTCCCTGGTTTTAGTCTATTTCTATCTGCCACTGCTCTGGCCTTGTCATGTATGGTAGCCACAGCATCCGCGTTATTTTTTATAAATGGCTGATAAAAACTGCTGTACCAGTTTTCTCTATTGCCATGTAAGCTTTCATTGTATTTTGGGTAGCCAGGAAGGGCCTCTACGTCTCTATAAAAACCGCCAAAATTATTAACTCTCCAGTTACGAGTATATGCATTGTACCATTCCCCTTCATCCAAATGGGCTTCATTTAGTCTAAAAGCAGTGGTAACAATGTCGTATGTAGTTCCTGCATCTTCATTGGTGCTATATAAACGTATGAAAAATTTATCTTTCTTTTTTAGTTCAACATGATTTTGCCAAAAACGAATATCTTGTAGTCTATATCTGTTATCTCCTTGGTATACTGTGTTACCCGTACTGAAATTAAAAGAGTAGTCCAGCTGTACGCTGTCTGTAAATCTATAACTCAGTGTAGTATTTAGTTTTAAGTTATTGGTGCTATAATCTACTAAGTCTTTTTCTTGATATCCTGCCCTGTAAAACGTGCCTAAACCAGCAGAGTTTCCTACAGGATTTACAACAGAAGACTGATTGTCATATTCATCATTCCCATTAGCTAGTACCTCGTCTCCATATACATTTACCTTGTCGTATCCACCTGGATTCTTCTGGTCATGTTCGCTATCTTGTGTAGGGTTATAGTTTTCTGCTTCCCAGTCATAGGCCTGCATGTAAAAAGCATTTACCTTATACCCGAAGGTTTTTTGTCCTTTATCGTTGGTAAAATAATCTGCATATCGTATAGCAAGTTGATTAAGATTTCTTTCGCCCACTTTTATTTCACTCAGTATTCCGGGGAAATCATAAGACTCCTTAGTCTCCATGGCTATTACTCCATTAAAAGCATTGGGTCCGTAGAATGCACTACTAGCTCCCGCTATTACATTGACTCTGCTTATATCAAGGTCACTCGCTCCTAAGAAATTGCCTAGAGCAAAGTTGAGTCCGGGGCTCTGGTTATCTACCCCGTCTATAAGTTGAAGCGAACGTACAGGGCTTGTGCTGTTAAAACCACGCGTGTTTACAACTCTAAAACCAAGACTGGCTGCCGTCACGTCTACACCCTTCAGATTTCCAAGACTTTCGTAAAATGATGCTGCCGGTGCATCTTTTATAGCTTCTATACCTATGGACTCTACGGTAAGTGGAGCTTCTTTTTGTTTTTCTGTAACTCTACTTGCTTTCACTACCGCACCCGTTAGCACATTTTCATTGCTCTCTTGCATCGTTATTTTCAGAGCTTTATCCACTGATGTCACAGTTATATCTTGGTCTTCATATCCTAGATAGGATATTCTCAAGGTAATAGGAAGTGAAGGTACTTTAATGCTAAAATTACCATTATCATCCGTTATAGCTCCTATACCTTTTTCGGCAGGAGCCGTGATGTAAGCACTTATCAGTTCTTCACCAGTACTGTTTTTTACCTTGCCAGATATCGTCTGGCTATAGCTGCTTGTGCTACATACAAAGCATAATAATGCGACCAAGCAAGAAATAACAAGAGGATAGTTAGTTTTTGTAGTATTAACTGGATAGATCATTTTCTTAAGATTGCCGAAAATAACATTAAATCTTATTCATGTTTAGATTCCTTATTTTTGACTTGAATAATATATGACTTTTTTTAAAAACATACTTAAGGTTTTAGCAGTAGTTTTTGGGGTAGGAGTGCTCTTTTACTTTGCAGGACCCAAGCCAGCCAAGCCTGTACTTATTCCCTTAGCTCAGGCTATTATGGATCCTACAGATTTTAACCCAAATTATGTAGTACAGACCCTGGCTCATACAGAGCAGATTTTAAACATAAGAGTGGGAAATGAGTCTATGCTTTATTGGGCTGATTCGGTGGGCAAAAAGACCCAATATGTTTTGCTATATCTTCATGGCTTTTCCGCTAGTCCTATGGAGGGAGATCCTGTTCATATAGATTTTGCTAAAAAATACGGTATAAATATGTATGCACCTTTACTAGCAGATCATGGCTTAGTAGAGAAGGAGCCTATGCTTTATTTCACTGCAAAAAAATATGTAGAGTCTGCTAAGCAAGCACTTAGATTGGCTCAGCTTATGGGTGATAGTATTATCATTATGTCTACCAGTACAGGGTGCACAGCAGCTCTTCTTTTGGCTTCAGAGCCAAAGAATCAAATACATAGCTTAATCTGCTACTCTCCTAATATTCGCGTGTTTGATAAAAGGGCTTCACTGCTTACAGGTCCTTGGGGTTTGCAGATTTCTAAAATAGTGAAAGGTGGCGATTATAACATATGGGAGGCATCTGCAGAAGTAGGGCGGTATTGGCATTTAAAATATAGGCTAGAAGCGGTCGTACAGATGCAGCTTTTACTCGAAGCTACTATGAATAAAGAGACTTTTCAGCAGGTCACTGTGCCCACTTTTATAGGGTATTACTATAAGAATAAAGAGGAACAAGATGACGTTGTTTCTGTACCTCATATATTAGAGATGTATGATCTGCTAGGGTCTAAGCAGAAGAGAAAGGTAGCCTTTGCAGAAGCAGGTGCCCATGCTTTGGCAAGTGGCTTGTTTAGCCTTACTACTCAGGCAGTATCAGACTCTACGTATGTATTTGCAGAGGGTGTACTCAGACTAAATTCATTCAGTAACTAAGCTATTTGAAAACCCAAATCAACCTTTGGGAAAAGACTTTCGATTATCTGCTGAGTCGCAGATTCCTTTGTCATGCCTGAGGGTAAGATTTGATCTAGATTTTCTTTTGTCAAAAAGAATAAACTATGTGTTACAAACTTGCCGTATAGGGTGGCATCTTGTAAATCTTCTGGCAGCAAGTATGCCTTACTTTCTAATATCTCTGTATATAATTTTGCCATTTTTGTCTTAATATTCGCAATATATGAAATATATTCTATGACTAGTTTGCTTACTGTGCTATTGTAAGCATACTTTTGGTTAGCAAAATGTATTCTATAAGTGAACTCCAGATCGTGATGTAATAAGTTCTGAAGGGGGTTTGGGTTTCTGAGAATATCTTCGGATTTCTCAAAGTGTTCATTTATTCGAAACTCGTATAGAGCGTATATGATTTGTTCTATGGTTTTATAGTTTGACTCAATGTCAGGTATGGATATACCACTGAAATCACTGAGGTGAGGAATAGTTAAATCCGTATTATCTTCACTCCTGATCAACTGGAGTGTTGCTTCTAGTATTTGTTTTTTAATGCTCATTAATTTGCCAATTCTGTTTTTGGTTTGAATAGGGCATTAATTATCTGTCTTGTTGGAGCCTTAAACTCTTCAGGGTCTATCGATTTAATTGTCTCCAAATCTGAATCTAGATTTATATCCATTACACAAAAGAACATACTATGCACAATGAAATGGGAGTAAACACGAATGTCCATGTTGGTGTCTGGGATAAGCTCCGGGTTTAAACGCAAGACATCAAAATAGTATTTATGCATACCCCTCTCTACATATTCTTTTGAGTATGCAGTTGTTTTATTCGACGGGATATTGCGTTCTATTGTAGGGGTATCTCTTAAGTAATAATATAGACTGTTAAGGTCATGACGAACCAAAGTGTATAGAGCATTCTCACCTTTCAGTTGAATAATTTTTTTAGATTTTTTTTCGTGATTTCTCCAATACTCTATAGCATACCGGGAAAATAGGTCATCTAAATCGGTAAATTCTTCGAGTATTTTTTTCAATGGGATGGCTGCCTTATCAGCAACCCACTGAATACTAATGTCACTTATGTTGGCATTTTTGGCGTGTATATCTAAGGCTTTGAAAATTTCTTTACGGTAGCTTCTACTCATGTATTTTATTGTGTGTTTTTTAAAAATAGGGCAGCTTGTGTGGGTCTGAATTGAACTCTTTTTTTTTACGTTAACGAAGTTTTAGTATGAATGTTGTGTTCTTAGTATTAAAATTTTGAAGGCATCTTTCAAAATACCCTATTAACACTATAATTATGTGCAGTAGTGTTTGATTCTATTGATTATTCAAAATCAATTTTAAATATTGTTCTGAAGTTCTTTTCATTCATTATAGAATAATATCCCTTGTTTTGCTCAGCAACGTATGTAAAGAAAAATTGTGGATTAAAAGAGATAATGAGGTTTAGCGGTTGGCACCTGATATGGCTTACACTTTGGGCTATAGTAGAGCCTGTAAATAATGTACTGATGTGATTTACTGTTGCTAAAAAAAAAGAACACGCAAAAGTTGCCATGTCAATATAAAATATGCATCCCAACTATCATACACCTAAAAATATATTTCAGTCCATAAAGTCTTGATATACCTATAAAACAGACGGATACCGAATAAATATTTATTTTTCGAATACGCCCAAAATAGGGTGTGTTCGAATTTTAGGTGTAT
>JBDNFQ010000194.1:0-6487 GCA_041689715.1 Bacteroidia bacterium | reverse complement strand
TAGTCTATTTCTCCTGATAGAACCTATAAAATTTAACATTCCTTACCACTCTTTTTTTTATCAAATTAAAGACAAACTAGTTCCTATTGTCACTTTTTTTTGCGTTCTAATATTTACTGCTGTGTTTGTTGCTTACCGAAGTTATTACCATTGGGAAATTGAATTAGCAAGCTCAAATAAAAGCAATCTTTCAGGTCAATATACATGCACTAAAATTATACCTAGAGACTTCCTTTTAAATCACCATCTAAAGTATAGAGCCTTTGCAGCTCTGAAAACTGGTGATCAAAAAACATTTTCTAAACATATCAATTATCTATACAAATTAGAACCTAATTTTTATACTACATATATTTTATATAGGGACATTAATTTAATTCGAGATAAGAAGAATAAGAAAATCCCTTACAAGTTCAAGAACAAGAATAATTGTGAATGAAATAAGCAGTCCTAAATTATATTCTTACTTGGTTGCAAAATGTATTTATCAAGTTGACGGGGATAACGGACAAACAAAAAAGTGGAATAATGAATCAAAATTCAACTATTCCGCTCTGGTAACGAGAAGCAGAATCGAACTTAGGTTTTTAGTATTTTATACACACATTTTTAGGCTCCGTAAAGAAGTTAAGAGCTTCCCATCCGCCTTCTCGTCCTATACCACTATTTTTTATTCCGCCAAATGGAGTTCTAAGATCTCTTAATAACCAGCAGTTGATCCAGATAATTCCACTTTCCACCTCATTTCCTAATCGATGAGCTTTGCTTAAATCACTAGTCCAAATAGTAGCTGCAAGGCCATATTCTGTGCTGTTAGCCATAGCTATGGCTTCTTTTTCGGTATCAAAAGGTTGAATGGTTACTACTGGACCAAATATTTCTTCTTGGTTTGTCCGGCATTGCTGGTCGAGTCCTTCAATAATAGTAGGGGCTATATACCACCCTTCTGATTGCTCGCCATCTAAATGTACTGCATGTCCTCCTGCTAATATTTTACCTCCCTCATTCTTGGCTATCTCTATATAACTTAATATTTTTTCGTAATGTGGTTTGCTCACTATGGCACCTAATCTGCTATCCTCTTTTAGTGGATTCCCCACTTTCATCTTTTTGACTTCTGCTACAAATGCCACTTTGAATTTTTCGTAGATGCCGCGTTGCACTAGTATACGTGAACCGCAGAGACAAATCTGACCTTGATTAGCAAAGGAGCTATTCAGTGTTGTTTTTAGCATTGTATCAAAATCGCAATCATCAAATATGATATTAGGATTTTTACCGCCTAGTTCTAGACTTATTTTTTTAAATTTTGGAGCAACTATTTTTGCAATATGTGCTCCTGTAGCGGTACCTCCTGTAAATGACACGAGATCTATATCGTCACTAGATATCAATGCGTTGCCCGTAGAATGGCCTAGACCATGTACTATGTTGAGCACACCTGCAGGTAAGCCTATCTCCACACAAATTTCAGAAAGCAAGTAAGCAGTCATAGGTGTAATCTCACTCGGCTTGGCTACAACGGTATTTCCTGCGGCTAGTGCAGGAGCTATTTTCCAAGAGAAAAGGTAGAGAGGTAAGTTCCAAGGAGAAATACATGCAGCTACACCTAAAGGTTTTCTTAATGTATAGTTGATTACATCTTCAGCCGTTTGGTGACTTTCTGATGAGTAGTGCCTTATGGCTGTACTGTAAAACTTAAAATTATCCTTTGCCCTTGGAATATCTACAGACATAGCTAACCATAGCGGTTTGCCGTTATCGGTACTTTCTGCTAAGGCCAGTTCCTCCATTCGATTCTCTATCCCTTGGCTTATTTTTTCTAACCAATCTGCACGTTCAGTGTTCTTAAGACTAGCCCAGCTACTAAAAGCTGCTTTTGCTGCTCGTACGGCATCGTCTACGTCAGATTTTGTCGAGTCTGGTATAAGAGAGTATACTTTTCCTGTAGCAGGGTTGTAGTTGTCTATGTATTGACCCTCTTTTGGTGCAACAAGTTTGCCGTCTATGTAGTTTAAAATCTTTTTCATTTGGCGTATGGGCAAAAATAAACAAGGAGGTGGTATGTAAGTTTATTTGATAAATAATACTTTTGTCTCTTTATTCAGCGATTAGCTTGATTATTAATAAACCAAAAACTACTATTTAGTATCTACAGATGAATTTATTCGTTTCTAACATTGACTATAAGATAACAGAAGAGGAATTATCTGCTCTTTTTGAGCAATATGGGGAAGTAAAATCAGTCAAAATTTTGAAAGATATGGATGATCAAAAACCAAAAGGATTCGGTTTTGTGCTTATGAGTAGTAGCTACGAAGGTCAGAAGGCCATCCTTCGACTAAATAAAAGGAAGATAAATGACCGGTCACTAAGTGTAGAAGAAGCTCGTCCTAAACCAGGAGAGGAGCCAGAAAAGAAAGAAAGAGTACTACGGCCACGTAGAAATCGTACGTCATAAAATCGATAATGTACAGATAATAAGCAATTTGCATTTTATTATTATTATATAATTTATGATTAGTCTTTCAGGTATCTTCCACGAGTTATTCCAGGTGGAATTATGATACAACAAATCAAATTTTTTTTATCTAACTATTACCAAAGGCTGCCTCAGCCCGCAAAGGATTTTATAATCAAAGTACAATTTATTTGGAAACGATTATGGTCAATTTCGTTTTTTAATAGAACGACTTTCAATTGCTATAGTCCTTTAAAAAAAGTAGGTAGTTTATGCTATACATTTATACTATGCTTATTTTTATTCTGGGCGAGTATCGAGGTTACTTTTTTATGGCTATACGGCTACATGCCGAGTATAGAAGATGTGCGTAAACCACCCATTCCATTGGTGTCTGAGGTGTATAGTGCAGATGGAGTACTTATGGGAACGTACTACGTAGAGAAACGCAAGCCTGTCGATTTTGAAGAAATAGACTCTAATACCATTAATGCACTAATAGCTACAGAAGATATAAGGTTCTATGAGCATAGTGGCCTAGATATTTATGGTATGGGAGCTGCTGTGGCAAGTACTATTGGGGGGAATACAAGAGGTGGAAGCACTATCACTAATCAACTAGCAAAAAACTTATACAAGACTCGTGGTCGAAAAGCTGGTGGTATATTAGGGCGAATACCCCTTTTACGGACGCTTATAGCTAAGATTAAAGAATGGATTACAGGTTTTAAATTAGAATTTTTCTTTACTAAAAACGAGATATTAACTCATTATTTTAATACTGTAACCTTTGGTAATAATGCTTTTGGTATAAAGAGTGCAGCAGAGTATTATTTTTCTAAAGAACCTAAAAAGCTAAAACCAGAAGAATCTGCATTATTAGTAGGGATTCTCAAGGGTACTTCTTATTATAATCCAAAGACACATCCAGATAGAGCTTTAGAGAGAAGAAATGTGGTGCTTATACAAATGCTCAAGTATAATTATCTGGACTCTTTGCGTGTACAAAAATTAGTGAAAAAACCTTTAAAACTGAATATTTCAGAGATAGTAAAAGACGAAGGTCTTGCTCCTTATTTTAGAATGACCCTAGCTAAAGAATTGAAAGAGTGGTGTGATGATAATGATATAAATCTGTACTTAGATGGGCTTAAAATTACCACAACTATCAATAGCAAAGCACAGCAATATGCTGAGCAATCTGTAAGCGAAGGGATGAGAACAATACAAGCTAACTTTAAGGCTAGTTTAGGTGGGGACCTGTGGTGTGATAAGCAAATAGCGGAGCAACGTAAGTCTACGACGAAAGGTAAACTTACGCCCTTAGAAAAAGAACTAGAAAAATATGCCAAAAGCAGTATTAGGTTCAAGAATCATATAGCAGCTGGCAAAACAGATGTAGAAGCGATGCAGCTGATGAATACAAAGGCACGAACGCAAATATTTAATGGAGGTAAACGAGTAAAACTAAGTATGACGCCTATGGACTCCATTAAATCCGATATGCAACAATTGCACTGTGGTTTAGTATCCATACGCCCACAGACTGGAGAAGTAGTGGCGTGGGTAGGTGGCAGTAATTGGGACTTTTTTAAGTATGACCATGTGTGGCAATCTAGAAGACAGCCAGGATCTACTTTCAAACCTATGGTGTATGCTACTGCTTTAGAAGAGGGGATTGATGCGTGTGCAACAATAGTAGATAAGCCGCTTAGCTATAGCACTGTTATAGATGGTAAGCCGGGTGTTTGGGAACCGCAAAATGCTAATCGAGGTTTTACATATGCACCGATGATGCTACGTCGTGCATTGGCTAAAAGCGTTAATACCATTTCTATTCAACTAGCAGAGAAAGTAGGTCCTAAGAAAATTATAAAGCTGGCTCATGAGATGGGAATCAATAGCGAGTTGAAGGATAACTTGAGCATAGCTTTAGGGACATCCGAAGTCTCTCTATTTGAACTAGTGCAGGCATACGGAGTCTTTGTGAATGATGGGAAACTGAAGAAGGTAAGATGGCTCTCTACTATAGAAGATAGTGAAGGAAATATGCTGGAAGATTATCGAAATGATAACGACGAAACTAGAGTAATGGCTAGCTCTAACGCATATACTATGACTTATTTTCTAAGAGGCGGGGTAGAAGAAGCCGGAGGTACCTCACGCTCACTATATAATTATGGTGTATGCAATAACAATGAAATAGGAGGTAAAACAGGAACGTCTAATGACTATGCAGATGGATGGTATGTGAGTGTAATGCATGACCTTGTGACAGGTGCTTGGGTGGGTGGTAGAGATATGCGGATACATTTTGAAAATGCAAATGGACAAGGAGGTAGAACAGGATTACCTTTAGTAGCTCGCTTTTTACAACTAGCCTTGAATGATACTAAATCTGGCATTACTAGAGGGGAATTTAAAAAGCCAGACGACTACTCAGTAAATTTACTTTGCTACTACGTGCCACCGAAAATTTCTTTTTTAGATTCGCTAGATAATCCACTAGATAGTGCAAATATCGATAAGATTCATATCGATTTTCACGATGAAGAAGAGATAATAGAAAGTGAAGTTGAGGAATAGTTTACGGTAATATCTTACCGCTACATTGACCAAATCCTACACGTTTCCCATCTTTTTCGCAATATGCTCTTATGGTTATGGTGTCTCCATCTTCTAAGAATGTACGTGTTTTGCCGTTTTTGAGCTCCATTGGTTGTTTCCCACCTTGGCTTATCTCTATCATACTGCCATAACTATTCTGGTCTCTTCCAGATATAGTGCCACTAGCCATAATATCGCCTACATTCACATTGCATCCATTCACGGTATGGTGTGTAAGCTGTTGAGCCATATTCCAGTACATATACTTGAAGTTACTCTCGCTTAGGGTAGTTTCTTCATCACCTTCCGGTGTAATACCAACCTCTAGATTGATGTCAAAATTCTTTTGACCTTCGTACTGTAAATAGGGTAAGACCATAGGCTCTTGCTTAATACTCTCACATCTGAAAGGTTCTAGTGCAGCCATTGTCACTATCCAAGGGGAGATAGTAGATGCAAAGTTTTTACCTAAGAATGGTCCTAGCGGAACATATTCCCAACCTTGAATATCTCGTGCACTCCAGTCATTGAAAATGACTTTGCCAAAGATATGGTCTTCAGCATTTTCTATTGTTATGGGTTCCCCCAGATTTGTTTTTTTTCCTATAATAAAAGCCATTTCTAGTTCTATGTCTAATCGTTTGCTTTTGCCAAAACTCGGAGCATCTGCTGTAGGAGCTTTGCTCTGACCACTAGGTCTATGGATAGGTGTGCCGGTTATTATAATGCTGCTTGCTCTACCGTGGTATCCCACAGGCATATGTCTCCAGTTGGGCAACAATGGCTCGCTATCTGGTCTGAAGAGCTTACCTAGATTAGTAGCGTGCTCTATGCTGCTATAAAAGTCTGTATAATCTCCTACTCTTATAGGCATGCTCATCTGTGTGCCTAAGCGTGGTACTATTACCTTCTCTCTGAACTGATATAACTGAGCTTCAGCGGTAAGCTGAGTAGTAATGTAGGATCGAAGGGCACTCCAAGCATCTTTGCCGCAATTTATGAAATCATTAAGTACATTGGCTTCAAATACAGAAGTGTCAAAACCTAAATCTGTGAACAAACCTACTTTAGCACAAGCATTTAGATCTATAATGCTGTCACCTATAGCTACTCCTGGAGTAGGCTTTTCATCCCGCATAAATATGCCGTAGGAGAGGTTATGTATACTGAAATCTGAGTTGATAGGTACGTCGATCCAAGTGGTCATAATTTTGCTTTTATTCTTAGTTCGAAGATAATAAACGGATTTGACTTACACGAGATAATGGTCACTAAATGTCTTGTCTCATTTTTCAATTCTATCAATGAAATATTATCTCAAAAAGAGCAACACAAGGATAAACCCATTGGGAGTCTCACTCAGTTAGCTAAAATATTAGTTTTCTCTGTAGGTGCTATCTTGATTATCTCTACGGTGAT
>JBDNFQ010000193.1:0-6344 GCA_041689715.1 Bacteroidia bacterium | reverse complement strand
TGCTTACGCAATTCTTTTAAGCAAAGATTCTTTTTATTCATCACTACCTGAGAGCTAGTATAGTCTAGTTTCTGTGCTATTTCAGTCATATTGAAACTCATAGACCAAAGTTGTAGTACCTCTTTACACTTGTCTTTTAGATTAGTCATTAAGAAATCTAACCCGTCCTTCACTTCTGTAGTGATTACCGTTTCTTCGTAGAGGTTTTGAGGCTTTTCTAGTTCTGCAGCTTCCCATTTTTTGTGCACCATCATACGCTGAAATTTTTTGAACCAAATCCCCTTACATATAGAGGTAAGATAAGTCCCTATAGTGCTTTCGCCATTAAAAGTACCACGCTGTGCATTTACTATAAATGCGGCTATGCCCTCGTACAGAGCGTCTTCTGCCTCTTCCGGGCTGCTGTTCTGCTTCATTAGATAGCCTTCTATCTTGGCGGCGTGGGTGTCGAGTATGTGTTCTATTGCTTTATTCATGGCGTTGTCTCCTTGGTTAATCATTTTGATTAGCTCCGTGTCGCTTATTTTCTTGCTTTCGAACATTAGTACTTTTGGTGAGTTCAAACATAACATGAATGTCAGAATATTTTGACAATTGAATCCTTGTTGTATGTTTTTAAAGGCTTTGTGTCAAATGGATGGGATGTCAATCAGAATCCATAACCTTATTTAAGTTATGTTTACTTTCGTAATGGTACTAAGTATAAAAATAATAGTCAAATGAGAAAATTACTTTTGATAACAACACTATTTATGTCCCTGTATAATAATGCAGTGACTATTACTAGTACAGCTACAATGCTAGGGGGGCAGCCAGCATTCCAGTTTGAAGTGACGGACCCTTTATATATGCCAGCATTTTACTACGATGCTATGTTAGACTCCTATCCACCTGATGGATGGAGCTATTTTTGGCAAACAGATGAAGGAGCAGTAAGCACGGCAGAGAAACCTATCTTTCACTTTAGCACTACAGGGCCTCATACGGTGAGTATAGTCATCACTCCTCGTAAAAAGGAAGAAGATATTTTAAAAGTGTTCGATACCTATTCATTTACTGTAGCTAGTGGAGAAAACAGCAATTCGAACAATGGAGATAGTATGAATGATGTCATATATTTTGAAGGAACACCCAGGAATGGCGATAAAGTGTATATCGTAGTACCTTTAAATTCCTGTGATCTCATCACTGCTCCTCATCAAGAGAAGGTAAGTTTTGACGATACTAAGTTGCAGTTTATAAGAGTGCTTGATGTGGGCTTATTAAGTGGAGCGACCGTAGTAGCCGAGTCAGATATAGCCATAGGTCTACCTACTAATAAAAAAGTAGACTTCACTGTTAATTGGACTTCATTACGAACGGATGTAGCCGCAGTCTTGGAGTTTGATGTCATAGCACAAGCAAGTGAAGGTATAGCTGTGAAGCATACTCCAGATAGAAAATTTCCTAAACAATGTAAAGGGAGCTCAGAAGCTTTGGAGTTTGGCACAGTAGGGCCGTATGATCCTAATTATAAAGAGTCTGACCTTTATAATATTAATGTAACAGAAGTGGATAGCAGTAAGACTGACTCTACCAGTGTGGAGTACACCATTCATTTTCAAAATATAGGTACAGGACCAGTAGATTCTATCACTTTGATAGACTCACTTCCAGAGTATTTAGTTTTTGATAGTCATATAGCGAGTAGTTTGCCTGCGGCTAAAGTCAATGTAAGTGTGGCAGGAAATATAGTGACCTGGAAACTTGCTCCTAATGCAGATATAAAAGGTACGAATGAGTCTCCATCTCAACCTGAATACACTACCAAGGGGTGGGTGAAATTCAAAACTAGATTAGCTCCAGTAGACAGCATAACATACGATACTTGTCATTGCCTTTGCAATAAAGCAACTATCTATTTTGATGATCTAGACCCTATCACTACTAAGGCAGACATTATAGCCATAGGTGAGCGACTATGCTTTAGTTTTGTAGATGGCAAAGATAACAACCCTACCTATGCTGACGATATCTGTAGAGCAAAGGGGAGCTTTTATGGCTCAAAAGAGACAGGAGTCAATAGTGCCTTTACACCTACTAGCTATGAGCAGCTAAGCCTGTATCCTAACCCTACGTCTGGTATGGTGACATTAGGAAATGAACTTGTAGGAAATGTAAAAGTACACGTGTACAATAATTTTGGAAAGCTAGTGAAAGAGATAGAAACAGATTCACGTAGACTAGATATTAGTCTGCTTAGTAGCGGTATATATACATTGAAAATAGAGAATAAGAAAAAGGTATATATATCTAGGCTAGTGAGGTATTAATAACGGCGAATAGCTTGTTAGGAAAAGAGTTCGTATTATCGAACTCTTTTTTTATGCAATTTATGCAAGTATTTTTAGCGTTATTATTTTGTGGGTTGAGCTTACTCAGTATTGGGCAGACGGATTTCTATGCGTTAAAATCTAAAGCTGTAGAAGCCAAAGAAGCTGGGGACATGATTTCAGCTATATCGTTAGCTAAGAGAGCAATACAGCAGTCTCAAGTTGAAAAGGTTTCAGAAAAAGAGATTGTCAAACTAAAGAATTTTTTAGCAAATAGATATAGTAATATAGGCGACTTTGATAGAGCTATAGAGCTAGGAAAAACACTAGAGCGTTACTATATCAAGATAGAGGATAACAGAC
This sequence comes from Bacteroidia bacterium, assembly GCA_041689715.1. Lineage (GTDB taxonomy): Bacteria > Bacteroidota > Bacteroidia > NS11-12g > UBA9320 > UBA9320. Next base: position 3,669 of record JBDNFQ010000193.1, on the reverse strand, counting down.
GTAGACTCAATACCCTAAATAATCTGGGAGTCTATCATCAAAACATTGGCAGATATGATCTAGCATATGGCTATTTCAAAATAGGGTGGGAGCAAGATAAGATGACGGGAGATATTATAGACCAATTAGACTGGCTAGACGGACTTGCTAGCTCTTGCATTAAGATGAATAGACTAAGAGAGGCACAACTCTATTTAGACGAATCTTTGACCTTGCTTCGGTTATGTGATTCTGAGGAGAAGAGGGAAATGCAACTCTACTATTTCATAAATAGGGCTCAGCTAGCTAAAGCTAGAGGAGATAAAGATGAAGGGCTTCCCATGCTAAAAAAAGCAGCTGAGATAGCCGCTTTTTTAGGCAGTAGGAAAGGGGTAGACGCTCTCAATGAGATGGCTGAGATATACCTAGAGAAAAATTCATACTCCTCAGTAATAGCTCAGCTCAATGGGGTAGAAAAACTACTCGACATAAAAGGTAACCCTTATCTCAAAGATCCCTATTTACTACAAACCTATACACTAGCGGCTCAGGCTTATGCTGGGCAAGGAGATAGAGCAAAGAGTTTAATGATGATAGAGAAAGCGGAGGTGCAAGCGGCATATTATCATACCCAGTATATGTTTAATGAGTCTAAACTTTATCTAGATGAGTTACGTAGAAAAAACCTAGAGCTAGGTGTGGAGGTCTGCCATGGTTTATGGCAAAAAACAGGGAATAATGAATACCTAGTGGCTGCTTTACTGTATGCAGATAAGGCTAAGAGCAATGTGCTAAATGAGCGTGCTCAAGTGGCTCATAAGATGTCTTTCATCTCAAGTGAGATAAGAGACTTACGTTTTCAGTGGGTATACCAACTCAATACCTATGAAAATAAAGGCGAAAATGGGAAAGCATTGGTATTAAGAGACCGATTAGATTCGTTAAATCGAACCCTAGAACTTTCTAATTTTGATGACTTTGGAGTCTCGCAGTTGAGAGACTTTATTGCAGCCAGGCCAAAGGATGAAATACTTCTAGAGTATTTTGTGGTAGACTCAGTTGTTTATGTTTTCTCAATTATGAACAATTCTATCAATGCCAGAAAGGTTACTGACCTAGACCTGAGAAAGCTAGTGTCTCTATACTATCAAGTCAAACAAGAAACATCTTCGATTACGAGTTATGCTTTTGTTGCTGAGCAAACTTATAATAGCCTTATCAAAAAAGAATTGAAAGCCTTTCCTGGGGCAAAGAAGATTGTAATAGTAGCAGATAAGCAGATTAACTATGTAAATTTTGGTGCATTGTCTACTGACTATACGGGGAAACTGGTGTGGTGGAGGCTACCGTATCTAGCTAAATCATACAGCATCACCTATGATTTTTCTCTGCAGTCAATTGCTCATAAACAGACTCAATACCATACGAGTTTATACACAGGATTCGCACCAGATTTTTCAATGACGTCTTCTCTTGCTTATCTTAGAAATGGCAAAACTTCCATTTCAGGGGCTTCAGATATGTTTGCAGGTAAGGCTTTTATTGGTAGAAATGCTTCCTCTGAAAACCTCAGGAGTGCGGGGGCAGAATCAAGTATTCTTCATCTATATACTCATGGAGTGTCGAGTGATAGCAGCTATGATGCTAGTTATATTTATCTGCAGGACAGAAAAATGTATGTAGACGAAATATTGACTCTTCCACTGCAAACAGAGCTATGTCTACTCACGGCATGTGAAGTAGGCTTGGGTAAAGATTATTCAGGAGAAGGTGTTACTGGTGTGGCTTGGGCTTTTCGTGGGGCGGGAGCTAGTAATATAGTCCAGAGTATGTGGAAGCTCAATGAGAATGCATCCTCAGTGTTAATGAATTTATTCTTTAAAAACCTGAACGATGGTTTATCCAGTGACGTAGCTCTTTCAAAAGCCAAGCAGGAGTACCTGAATAATCCAGAAATCCCATTTCGATTAAAGCATCCTTATTACTGGGCAGGAATGAGCCACTATGGAAGTGGAACTGTCATAAAAGAAAAAAGCCCTACACTGTGGTACAGCCTCACTGTTGGTCTAGTTATTTTAGCTTCTCTTGTGTTCTTTTATCTTAAAAAAGTCACGTCACCTAATTAGTGTCTAGGTGGTCCCTTTCTCTGTTCACGCCTGTGTGCGAGCAGTTCTTTGTACTTGGTAAATTGTGTGGCGGTTAGAATCTTGCTGATTTCGGTTGTTTTAGCATCCATTATAGATTTCATCGCATCTCTTCCTTCACTTCTAGTGTCTCTCATTTTCTCCGCATACTTGGTGTCTAAAGCTCGGCATTTCACTTTTTGATCAGCACTCAAACCTAAAGTGGTATACATTTTCTCTTGCTTGGCTAGTCTATCTTCTAGTGAGCCTCCACCTCTTTGTGGAGATCCTTTTCTTACTTCTTCAGTTATGGCATCTTCTGAGCTGGTAGCTTCATCTGTAGCTTGTTGACTCATGCAGGCTGTTACTAGTAGTAATCCTACTACCAGTGCATATATGTGCTTTTTCATATGGATAAGACAAGAGATAACGCACTAGGATTCCTTCGTTAGATAAAAAGCTGCATTCGCTCTAGCTTATACTCCTTCCGGGTAGTCCGCAGGTAGTAGGATCCCATGGCCAGGAGTATACAACCCACAGCAATTAAGAAAATCCACCAGTCAAAATTTATAGGTACATAAGTGAGTGAAAGAGCACCTACGTCTTTATATAGTTCTGTGTTTCCTTCATTTTCGTGAAGGTAGGTCACAAAGTCCACCGTGAAAGAAAGAATACTAATGAAAGCCCCAGCATAGAAGAGAGTCCATTCTTTCCAATTGAGTGGGGTTTGCTTGATGATGAGCATCAGGGCTATCCCAATCATTAAAATAGAGAGAATAATAGGTGCTATCACCGGACCTATCCAAGCTACGGGTAGTAGAAATAGGATGTCCCAGGTCATAAAACTGGAGGGCCAGTCTATGAATATTTTTAGGAATACGTAGTAAAAAATGTCCCAAACTGCAAAACTGATGAGAAAGTAGGCAAAGCGTTCTACCTTGTTTTTGCCTGCTATGATTCCTACTGCTGCAAGCATAAGGATAGTTGCGGCTTCCCTCCATAGCTCTGTGAATACGATAGGGTCTGCTATTGCATTAATGGGGAATTGGAATCCTTCGGTAAAATAAAGTGCTCGCATATAGATAACTACAGCGGCTTCTACCATTCCGAATGCTATACCGAATAGTGTGACCCAAAGGAGTGTTTTTCGATTGTCTCCTAGCATTGCTATTGGAGCTGTTGATTTTTTTTTGGTTGCCACGTTGCATTGCAACGTAGGTTCGATATTTCTGTTTTTATTCATAATTGATATTAGGTCTTCTATGCGTTGCACTGCAACGCGGGTTCTATGAGGCGTTGTTATCTCGCCTTTAAGCATTGCTAAGAAGTGAGTCGTTTTACATTTAATCCTATCTGCATAATGTAAAGCAGTATGATCGAGATATTGAAGAATGAAAAGAGACTCGGGTGCTCATATATCATAGATACGGCTCACATGAAATTTACGGGGAGTAGTTAGTTTTGTAGTGTGATAAGTGATGTATTAATCGGGCAAATATTGCCTTTAAAACTGCTAGAGCATTTTGAGATTACGGCGGTTCAGAATGTTGCAGACAAAAATGGAGAT
>JBDNFQ010000192.1:0-2710 GCA_041689715.1 Bacteroidia bacterium | reverse complement strand
TAAAACTGAATAATAAGAAATTGCATATCTCTGTGTTGGAGAATTAGGTTGTTTGTGATTGGTTTTTTTTACCATTAAGATGGAGAAAGTCTTAAACTGGAAGAGATGATTTTTCATAAGCCACTTAATTTGGGCAGGCAGAAGAATAGTATTTGAGGACATTAAGATTTTCATTTTGGATGAAAAAGGTACGCTGGACGAAATGCTTTGCGTATTTTTTTTGATCATCTTCTTAAGTTTATACATTATTAACTAATAATTAGTTTGCCTCTAGGCTCTTATTTTAAGCATTAGAATAGTATCCTCTTTAGTATCATTGCAGTATATGAATGGTAAATCGATACTAGGAGTGATAGCAGGCTTATTGTTTAGCCTAAACTTAATGGCTTGGGGAAAGACAGGGCACAGGGTAGTGGGGTATGTAGCTCAGCAGCATTTGACTGAAAAAGCGAGTGACAACATCGACAAAATTTTAGCTAACTATTCTCTAGAAATGAGTGGTAACTACCTCGATTTTATACGTGCAGATACAGCTTACAAGTTTATGGGTTCTTGGCACTACGTGAGCATACCAGATGGTAAACGATACGAAGATATAGAACCCAATGAAGATGGAGACGTAATCTGGGCTATAGAAACCATAGTAGAAGAGTTGAAAACCAAAAAATTTAAAATCGTAAAAGATGAGGAGTTTGCTATTATGGCATTGGTACATCTTATAGGCGATCTGCACCAGCCGCTGCACGTAGGTTTGGCAGAAGACAAAGGTGGTAATACGATAAAAGTAAATTGGTTTGGCGAATCTACGAACCTGCACCACGTGTGGGATAGTGAGATAATAGACGACCAGCAACTGAGCTATACCGAATGGGGAAATCATATCAATAGGGGAGTAGATGCTACTCAAGTGAGTACTTGGCAAAGTACATCAGTAAGAGATTGGGCACACGAGAGCCAAGATCTACGAGCAGCGTGTTACGACTTTGGAGAGTATGTAAACCTAAAATATGACTATGTCTACAGACACTTAACTACTGTAGAGCAGCGACTAGAGCAAGCTGGGGTAAGACTAGCAGGAGTGCTCAATCAGATCTACGGATAGCGGCTAGTTGCCCAATTATACTATAGGGTGAGGCAAACAGGCGATTAGTACTGTAGACAGACTAATCGTAGATCCAAAGCAGAATAGGCTTGGTATCACTGTCTAGGTAAGGAATAAGTTCTTGAAGCACTTTAGGAGATACTGTAGTGCAGCCTTCGCTTAAGCATATATCATCTTCTTGCTCATAATCAGATACACAGCTATGTGAGTGCAATACCACAAAGCGATTTAGAGCATTACTATTGGTACTATCTCTACCTATAAGTTTATACGAAGTCCCAAATGACCCTTCATATTTACCGCCCACCTTGTAGTGGCCAAGTGACGAGCAATTGCTTCCTATCTCATTGCTGAATTGTGCAAATCTGTTATCAGTACTCTTGCAATGTCCGTGAGCTACCAAGCCCTTGATAAGTGTGTCATGGGTCTCTAGATTAAATGCAAATAATCTATATCTACCAGAATGTGGTGCCAGATTTATGATGATGGAAAATTGAGTGCTATAGCCATTCTGATTACAATAGTTTAAAGCTTCATTAAGATGCAGACTGTCTACTACGGGAATTTGAGGAATGGCAATGGAAACAGTCTTAGCTATTTGTGGAGAAGGGTAGTGGACCGAGTACCAATAGGCAATAGAACAGCAGAGTGCTATACTATAAAATCCAAGTTTTAATCTACGTGCAAGTGTCAATGAATATGAAAGTTTACGGCGAGCAGTGCTACTGCTAAGCCTATCACTATAGCAACGAGCTTGTACCTTCCATACGTATGGCTTTCATTATTTTCGAATAGAATAGTAGTACTGATATGTAAAAACACACCGATTACTATTCCTATTAATCCTGTGAGAATATCTTGATAATCAACCAAATACGAACCTACTAGCATACCTAGCGGCACCATAGCAGCATATATAGCTATCCAAAGGTAGTTTGTGCTGCTTTTAGAGAAAACGCTCTTGAGCACTACTGCTAGAGCAAATGCAGCAGGCAGTTCATGTAACCCAATGGCAAATACCATATTGTTTTGTATGGCTTCTGAAAATGCTCCTCCGCCCAGACCTAGACCTTCTATGAATGCGTGTAGACTCAATGCTATGAATACGGAGTACGGAAATCCTTTTTTAAACTCGTGAAAGTGTAGGTGACCGTGTTCTATTCCCTTGGTGAAAAAATCTAATACTATCTGCAAGAAGAATCCTGCTAGAATAAAGTAGCCTGCTTTATGCCCTACTTTCTCATATACTTCTGGTATAAGGTTTAGTATGGTAATGGAGATAAGAAATGCTCCACTAAATGCTAGGAAGAGCTTGAGTTGTCGTGTTTTTTCTGATTGGATTAATAAACCAATAACTCCGCCTATGAACGGAAAGAAAAATAGCATAAAAAGCCACCAAAATTGCATCGTGCAAAAATAGGGGATTGATTAGGGATTCTGCCTTAATTCTTTAAGACGTTTAGTTTTTATCCTCAGTTATATGCTTTAGCATCCCTTTGAAGATAAATCCATGGAACGGAAAAACAGCAAACCAATATAATCTGCCTGCTATACCTAAAGGTCTAAATGTGGCAGTTTGAGTGAGTTTATCTCCTGAAACCTTGAACT
>JBDNFQ010000191.1:0-10607 GCA_041689715.1 Bacteroidia bacterium | reverse complement strand
TCTTGGAATAGCTCGCTATTCCTTCACCACTTTCACTCCAAACTTACTATTTAAAAGATGTTCTGAATCCAATTTGGTTTTGTCATAGAAATCAGGTTATTAGTAATCCATAAGTATTAGCTTTGCAACGTATTAAGGAATGAGTAAACACAAGGTAACATTTAGGTTTGAAACAGAGCCCAATAAACAAGTAACCATAGAGGTGCAAGAAGGCGATAGTATACTAGATGCTGCACACGATAATGATATACACTTAAACCATAACTGCGGTGCGGTATGTGCCTGTAGTACATGCCAAGTATATATAGATAAAGGAATGGATTCTTTGCCAGAAATATCGGATAAGGAAGAAGATTTCATAGACAGAGCCATAAACCCGAGAATAAACTCTAGACTAGGCTGCCAGTGTATAGTAACGGCAGATATAGAGGTTACCGTACCAGATCAAAGTACTATAATAGGACACTAAATCATGAGTAAAAAGAATTTTTTTGAACCGCCAATGAATTGGTCAGACTATGAGGATATAGCACTGGCTTTATACGAAAAATTTGGTGATGATTTTACCGAAAGTAAGATCTATAGAATACGATTCACTGACCTACTAGAGTGGGTGCTAGCCTTAGAAAACTTTGAAGGAAAACGAGAAGGGTCTAACGAGGGTCATCTAGAGATGATACAGAGTAGTTGGGTATACGAATGGCGAGATAACCAATAATTTGTTTCCTCATGATATTAGATAAACTTACTGCTGTAAATACTTTCATTTTTGATGTAGATGGTGTGCTTACCACAGGTACAGTATTAGCTACTAATGAGGGTGAAATGCGTAGAGATTTTAATATCAAAGATGGGTTTGCACTTCAGTTTGCTGTAAAGCAGGGGTATACTATCATCATTATAAGCGGTGGAGATAATGAGGGAGTAAGAAAAAGACTAAAAGGTCTGGGTATAAAAGAGGTACATACCGCAGTGTCAGATAAGCGAGCATTGCTGAGTGACCTAGTGGTAAAATATAAGTTAGACTTAGACAAAGCTCTGTATATGGGAGATGACTACCCAGATCTTTCTGCAATGAGAATGTGTGGTGTAGCTGTAACGCCTAGTGATGGAGCGTGGGAAGTACAAGAAGCTGCGGACTACATAACCAAACTGCCAGGCGGTAAAGGTGCCGTAAGAGAAGTAATAGAAAAGGTACTAACCCTGCAAGATAAGTGGGAGAGTAGCGAGCACTCCGTATGGTAAGCACTACATCTATGTGCGTAACCAAGCATTTTTTTAGTATCTAGTTTTCTACCTTTGAGCTATGCTCAAGCCACTACAATACATAACACAATACAAGTTTGCACTAACGGTAAGCTTATTCAGTTTTTGGATGTTATTTGTAGATGACAATAGTGCACTTTTCATATACAAGCAGTACAATGAGCTAAAGGATCTAAAGGCTCAAGAGCGATTTTTAAAAATGGAAATAGAGGATATGAATCAGCAGAAAGAAGACCTCTTTTCTGATGATGATAAACTAGAGCGGTACGCCAGGGAACACTATTATTTCAAAAAAGACAACGAAGACGTATACGTAATTGAAAAGGAAGACTAGAAGTTTTCGGCGGCTATCATCTGAAGTAACTCAGCGTGTATTTCTTTGTTCCCAGCTACTATAGACGTGCCAAAAACAAAGTTTTCTGTTTCTTGAAAATCTGAAACTACACCACCAGCTTGTTGCACTATATAGGCTCCACCAGCTACATCCCACGGACTTAGGTTAAGCTCAAAAAAAGCATCGAATCTGCCATATGCCGTATAGGCTAAGTCAATGGCCGCACTTCCCATTCTTCTGAGCCCTTTGGTAGTTTTCATAAGTTTGTTTAATAAACTCAGGTAGGCATCCATTTCATTGAAATTATAATACGGAAATCCAGTGGCAAGTAGACTGTCTGTCAGTGATCTAGAGGAGCAAGTAAATTTTTTGCCATTGAGATATGCACCTGTAGCATCAGCAGAGAATAGTTCATCATCGGCAGGTACATATACTGCAGCGTATACAGGCTTTTGATTCTCGTATAAGGCAATGGATATACAGAACTTGGTGTGGCCAAAGAGATAGTTGGTAGTGCCATCTATCGGGTCTATGATCCAATAAAGATGGTCGTTTTTAATAGTGGTCGTTTCTTCTTCTGTGAGGAAACCAGCATCAGGTGTTATTTTCAATAATCCTTCTACTAGCAATTTCTCACTTTCTATATCTACATAGCTTACGAGTTGATTTAGGCTTTTTTCAGAAACATCCGTGTGCTTTACTTTTTGTTGCTCTGCGAGCTGAAATGCTCCTATGGTGCGGAGTAGGGCAGGGATGTTTTGCATTGTGTTATACTATTTTATTCCAAAAATCCTTAATGTCAGTCTTCTCATTTTCTTCTGAATAAGTTTGAGAAATAAAAGACTTGGAATGCAATAGCATTTCGTTGTATGCTGTTGGTTTGTTGTCTAAATTTTGTAATACCTCAAATAGGGTTTTCATTAGTGCTATTACGTCACCTTCTCTAATAGGAAATGTAAATTCACCAGACATATAATCTAAGCCACCATATCCAGGATATCCGATCACTAAACAACCGCTAGACATAGCCTCGGCGGCGGGTAAGCCGAAGCCTTCAGCTGTCACTAGATTAATGTAAATAGCAGATTCTAAGAGTATTTCAGCAATGTATGAGTGCTTGTGTGAGCTATTATTCTCACTTATGTCTACCAGAGACCAATGCTGAGCGTACATTGAAAGATTGAATATATTGATTATTTGTGACGCATCATTGGGTAGCTTTTTACTAGAGAGGACGATTTGTTTTTTCTTAGTTCCTTGATTAGCAAATATCAATGGATTAATAAAGTGGTGTATTTTCCTAAGATTAATATTAGGGAATAAAAATTTAATATACTCATAACTATAAGTAGAGTTTACCATCACACCTAGAAGATTTTTATGCTGATAAACGGTTTGTGAAATGTCTTTTATATCCTTGAATAGTATAAAACAACCCTGGGCATAGACCAAAAATTTATTATTGGCAAAATTAGAAGCTAAAGCGTGTGCGTATACTTCTGGATAAACGAGAAGATCACTTTGCCCTATTTGTGTTTCAAAGAACAAATCTGGTTTGAATGTGTTTTTCCAATCGTTCTTGCCTTTATTAATATATTTCTTAAAGATGGTATATATTTTACCCTTAAAATTATATTCAGGAACAATACTAGTTTTTTTAAATGCAGATTGATTGTATAGAACTCTAGTTTTGTTTTCAAACCACGTTTCTTTTGAATAAAAAAAAGGATGTAATACATACGCATCAAAACCTACGGAATTAAGGACATCTACTTGTCTGTAGATTTGTTTTACCCCCCCGATTGGGAGGTTAAAAGAGGGACATAAAAATAATATTTTGGAATTTGAATTAATCATATACGAATCCTTCAATGATATTATATTTTAACCAATAAAATGGAGATTAATGGGGGTAAATATGGCTTTGTATTTAGCCTAAGTGTTAAATTTAGTATTATTGCGTTTTATATTTATTGAAAAACGTCGATATTAAATACATCATAATTATACCGATTTTTAAGAGTCTAGATTCTAATGAAAGATGCTCATTGTTATCACTTCAGAAATTAGTTCTTGAACAAAAATCAGTAACCATCACTTTCATAGGCTTAGAGTCTATTTTTGAGAGAGAGTATAGTCTTATTTGTGACCTTTTGGGCACCGTGGATATTAAGTTTGAAATGTTCAATCTGTTTTATTTTAATAGTATAAGAACTTATAATTTACTTTTAACTAATCCATATTTTTATAAAAGGTTTAGTCAGTACCTGTATTTGCTTATTTTTCAATTAGATGCTTATCTTATAGGTGTAGATTTAAATAAGTTTATGTTGAAGGATTATACCTTTATTGGAGCACCTTGGTTTGAAGATGGGTGTCAGATAAATACTAAATTAGCGGTAGGAAATGGCGGATTTTCACTAAGAAAAACGGAAGACTTTATAGCAGTACTTTTAGAAAATTCTATAATTCCGCTGAGATATTGGAAACTATATCGGCCTCGTAAAATGCTGGCTAGGAGAGCTTTTAAATTGTTTGTACTATATCCATTTTTGTATTATGCAAAGATCCGTAAATGGTCTTTTGGGTTGGAATGGTCTAGATATAATTATGAGAATGAAGATGCAATATTCTCCGCACTATTTGCGAACGACCCTAGGTATAGGGTGGCAAATTCTACAGAAGCATTAGAGTTTAGTTTTGAGACATTCCCTGAAAAATGCTTTAGTTTGAACAATAATCAACTTCCATTGGGATGTCATGCTTGGGAAAGGTATGATCTAGGTTTTTGGAAATCACATTTGTCAGAATTGAAAAACATTTAATGAGTCTAAGCATTACCATAGTCACCCCAAACCTTAATGGTGGCGAGTTCTTGGAAGAATGTATTCTTTCCATTCAACGTCAAAACTATCCGCATATCAAACATATAGTCATAGATGGTGGCTCTACGGATGATTCGTACAGTATACTGGAAAAGTACAATGTTGAGTATGAAGTAGTGCTGGAGCTTAATAATTATGAAGCTATTCATTATGGGTTTAAAAAGTATCCTTCTGATATTCAGGCATGGTTAAATGCAGATGACATTTATAGAGACGGAGCTTTATCCTCTGTGATGCAGGTTTTTAATACTTCAAGTCAGGTTTGTTGGTTGACAGGAATACCCTCTTTGACTGATAAAACAGGAAGGATTAAGCCAATAACATCTCTTCCTTGTCCATTATTTTCTAAATATTTCTATCTGTATAGGAAGAACAATTATATACAACAAGAATCAACGTTTTGGAGGAGTAAGCTGTACAATAAAGTGAAAGGTTTGTCAAAAGACTATACCTATGCCAATGATTATTCGTTATGGTTTAGTTTTTTTAAACATACGAGGCTCTATACCTTACCCCAAATTGTGGCCAGTTTTCGACAACATGGAGAAGGTCAGATTTCAGTGAAAAATAGAAAAAAATATGACGATGAAGTTGAGGATATTATCTCTAAGAATAAAGTAATAAAGAGTCCACTAAAGATTGGGGCTATCAAAAGTTTATTGTTTTTTGATCTTGTTATACTGAATACTCCCAAGCTGAGGGTAACGTATATAAAGTCCAAATTTCGACAAAGCATCTTGGACTTTGCTCCATTAATTACATACCAGAATTCAGAAGTGAAAGTACTTTTATAGCAGATTTACCTACCTCGCGAGATATATTTTCCCAAATCCATTTTGAAAGAACTGGTCACCTTCAGTATCTCTGTGAGCTATATTCTCGCCATTTATTTTAGCAGTGACTTTATACAAGTAGACCCCATTTGCAAGAGGATCTCCATACTCATCGGTCCCGTTCCAAGTAAATTCAGATATATTATTGCCAATTCGTATTGATCCCAATTCATATTGGGATATTTCTCGGACAACTTTTCCTGTTACCGTTAGAATCTGAATCTTCATATAGTCTGGGACCTTTGACCCTGTCAATGTATATACAAACTTCATCTGCGTGCTAAAGGGATTGGGGTATGGATATATATTAGAAATACTTGCTTCTCGGATTACTTTGAAATGAATTTGATATCCATCATCGCTTGACAAATTACCACTAGCATCGCTAACTTTTACCCTTAAAAAGTATTCCCCACTTGGGAGCTCGTTGGTGTTGTAAGTGAGAGTTGCTTCCTCTTGAGGTTTAGCCGCTGGAGTGAAAATCACATTCATCAATGAGGTGTTTATAGTATCTGTTTGACCATCAGGTTTTAGTAAAGTAGCCCATATTGTGGATGGGTCACTAAGGGCTAAGTGAGGATTATCATCATTAGCAGTTATCAGAATAGAGGTATTAGGCGAAACGATGTCATTGTCTAAGATATGTCTCCCATCGAAAACTACATCTAACAGCGGATTTCTATTGTCAGTAGTAACGATGAAATTCTTACTATAGTAATTGTTATCAAGGGTCTGTTCATTCACCTGCCTGTTTGAGTTAACGGACAGTAATAGTTGATAGTCTCCACTAATATTTGTTGTTTTAATGGTGTCTTTTATCAAAACACTATTGTTTCCTTGTATAGAATCAAGTGCTGCCCATTTTAGAGTATCTGTTATTCCTGTACTATTGTTTCTAAGTGAAAGTAAGTAGTTACTAGAGTCGAATGTGGTTTGTTTTATGTTAGTGAAGTTTATTGAAAACTTGAGAGGGTCACCTTGCAAAAGAGTGTCGCTTTTAAACATATATTCATTATCTAGGGTAATGGTACCCTCAGAAACTTCTGTATAATTAATTTTCCAACGTTTTATATTAAAAGCTGTTCGGTTATTTTCGTCTATTATATCAATTTGAAACCTTAGGTAAGGGAATATTTCAGCATCTATGTTAGTAAGATCTATTGACGTCTTGTTAATATTTACAGCACTGATGTTTTGCCATTGACTACCGTTTTTACTTCCCAATAGAGAGATATTAAAACTGTCTTCTGCCGTAATAGATGAACTGTCTATATCTATTGTTAGCTTCTCCCAGCCGTTTGATGGACCGATAATCTTAGAGGATATAGAACCATTGTTAACACGCGGTGTGAATGTAGAAGATACGGCAAGCAATTGTTCCTTAGGCGGGGTAACAGTACTTCCGTAGTCTCCTAAATATTCTGTTGCAGAACCGGGAGAGATTCCTTTTGTACCGTAGATTCCAAAGGGTTCTCCATTTTTGACAGATTGTAGTCGCAGTATTCCAAATTTCTCAAGTTCGTTCCATAACGAAGTTGACCAAAGTTCTGTCTTACTGGTATAGGTGCTCATCATTACTATATGATATCCGTCGGGCACTCTTTTTAGCAGACTGATCATTGAGTCTTGTTTTTCTGTCACGTCGGTATCGTAATGGTATACTCCAGATTTATTGCCAACTACAGTGTATTTAGATACAGGGGGCGTCCACCAAGGACTAGGATATACCACATTGAAAGCATTGTTATTTTCGGAGTATCTTTCGTCCGTATCTGGATTTATAATCATGAAAACTGATCCTGTGAATGGCCACCAGTTTATCAAAGCAGGATATCCGTTTAAAATGATCCAACGATTTGCATATTTCCCAGCATCTTGACCATATGTACTTATTTGATAGTCTACGGATGTAGTTCGCTGAAATTCAAAATTCCCATTGGTGCTGTCTACACTGATGAATTTTTTGTTCGTATTGTAAAATTTCCATTTATTCCCTTCTGTCCATCCGGGCAAATCGTTCTTTAAATATCCGAAAGTTCTATAAGTCCAATCTGACTCTACTCCATTTTCTATGAAGCGACTCCGGATATAGTAGTCTTTGTTCTCAAATGAAGGTATTGAAATAGTTTCTTTTAAGAGCGTCTTTGAGGAGTTTATATTTTTAGTGCCCACTGGGTTGCCAAAGTAGGGCAGACTATCCCACTCCAATAGTATGTTTCTTGCTATTCCCTCATAACCAGGAATTTGAATTGTTAAATTGACGGTGGCATCAGAGACGATAGCATCTTCTATTGGAAGCAATATAGATGGACTCTTTTGTTTGATTAGATGTTGTAGACTAAAAGTGTTGTTAGATTCTCCCAAAGGAAGCAATTCAGATATGGAGTTAGCACTATCAAGTGTTATATTGAAATGTATAAGACCCTTGAGCTCTCTATTTGGCAAACGAATTGCGTAAGTTTCTTTATAAGAAGGCCCAGTAATAGTTAATTTCTTTGAAGCTAAAATGCCGGATTGGCTATTGGATGCATTTATACTAATAGTCAGAAGTGCAGTAGTGCTTATTCCTAAATTCTTGATTTCTAAAACAATTTCTATGGAGTCAGATGCAGATATGTGTTCGTTTATCTTACCGCTAGAAATAAAATAATCAGGCTTCTCGGGAGCAAATATATCTAGTGCAGGGTCTCCATGATATACCAATTGACGTGCTTCTAGTATAGACATTGCTTGGTGAATGGAGCCATAGTTCTCAGAAGCTGTTTTCAAGGCCTGTCCTATACCTTGACCATACGTAGTGTTAAAGAGGGCTTTGTGTATCTCCCGCGTATGCACGAATAAGGGGCTTGTATATCCAAAAGTTGAACTGGCAATCCAACCAAGTGCTCCATTCTTCGGCTCAAAGAGGAATTTTTCAGCGAGTGAGAGGTCTTCGTATGTATTGCCTAGTGCACATCCGTTGAATAGGAAGAGTGGTGTTTTGCCGAAATTATTCAACTGATCAGGTTCGCCCAAAGATATTTCCATAACTTGTGCTGCCCCATGTCCAAAATAGGAGAGCATGCACGCTCCTTTATTTAGTTCTTCCTGTATTTTGCCCGTAAGACTAGACTGAATAGGCACAGGTTCACTTTTAGAGAACAAGACTCTATACCCACCCAAACTACTGTCTTTAAGTACGTTGTAGTAGCTCTCTAGGTATGTTTTAAATGTTTCATTTTCCTCCGCAGTTCCGCCAGCGAGTTGGATTACTTTCTTTTGCCAATCTGCATTAGGCTGAGATTCAAATGCTCTAAGCTTTTCTAAATAATCTTCTATTTGATCATTGCTTCTAGCAGGTATTCGGCCTATGCCGTAGTCTATATTAAGCCTTGTGGTATTTAGTGGAGATACGTACAAATAATCGCTTGCAGGTATTCCTATGGATGGGACTAAATTATACGCATTTTTACGTGCATCATTGCTTCTTATTCTATCATATAACTGGCCTTTTCCTAAAATTAATATGCTCTTTAAATTGGGAAGGAGTTGGTCAAAAGTTCCAATAAAATTTCTAACTGCTAAGGGAGATTCTATTCCGTAACCATACTTTTCATATAAATCTTGTACATATACGACCTCAACAGTGTGAGATCCTCCTTCCGTACTTTCTCGGTAGTATTTATAGTTTATAGCACCTGATTCTAATTTCTTATTGGTGATTATCAAATAGTCTACCGAAGAGTTTGGTGAGTAGGTCACCATTTCTACCTTTCTAAAACTTGCTATTTGTTTTATCTCTGTTTCATCTAATATTAAACACTCAATTTTTCCTGCATTTGGCAGGTTAAAAAGTATATGGTTATCCGTTTGTTTGTCTGCTCTTACCCTTTTTTTTGAAGATAGATCATAAACGATCGGTGTAGATTTGGCATTTGAGTAATTAGCGAAATCAAAAAAACTATACGTAAAGTCCGAATTGACGTGAAGTCCGGAACTTTTTTCAAGGTCAAAAAGTCTAGGATAGGTCATTTTAAGTCGGCTTACATTGAAGCCACTGCCACTAAATGTTATTTCCCCCATAAATACATCTGTGCTCGGTTTCAAGTCGCTTGCGGCTATTACCGCTGAAATATCTACGCGTTCATATCCTAATGTTTTCTTGCGAGCAATGATGTTTCCACGTGTATTTAAAGATAATCCAAATTCATGGTTATAGTTATTTACAATGACACTCGTATTGTGATTTGAAGAATAGGCTATTGCCTGTAAAGAAGCATTTGGCCCACTCGCATGGATAGCAGGTAGAGCTACTCTGAACTGACTTTGAGAACTCCATACCCATTGGTGAAAACCTTCCCCACCTGTATACTCTGAGTATAATTGAGCCCCATCATTGTTTATGGGAATGCCTGCAAAATAATTAGAGGTAAATACCTGGGTTATCGAGTGCATAAAATAAATATTGGAGGTTTTTCCACTATAATTGTTATCGTAGTAGGCTGAGAATCTTTTAGAACTAGGCGAGGTAGACCACGTCAGGTAGTATGAAGACGTATCTGTGAATATGCTGTAGTCTTTATGAGGTTGATCGGATGTTGATTTGTATAATGCAGACTCTAAAGTGCCGTCATTTTTCTGACCATAAAACTCAATGACATCTCCTGAATCAAAAGATCCATCTTGTTCTCCATTTACATATATGTGCTGTTCCTCTCCATTGCGAAAAAGCTGAAAATTGCGAGGATCTATTTTATCTAGTGCTATGCCTAATGCAGTGAGATTGGAGAATTCTACTTTATAGATACCTTCTTCACCTATTGTAATTTTGTAATATTCTTGACCATCAACTATCCATTCATCTCCAGTCTGACAATACGAAGTGTTGGATAAGAAAATGAGTGCTGAGATGAGTACTATTGTTTTGGTAAATTTAGGCATTCCCTTGTGGTTGTTTGTTAGGTCTACAAAAATAGCGAATTTTAAACGATAAAATAGATGGCTGACAGTCTGCTACTGTTCATTTTAAAGTAAAATTTGATAAAACTTTTTGGTGTACCAAGAATCTTTAACTTCGCAAGGCGATAGTATGAATAAAGTAGTAAAAAATGCAGCGGAGGCCATAGCGGGGATATCGGACGGTATGACTCTTATGTTAGGTGGTTTTGGCCTGTGTGGTATTCCAGAAAATAGCATCAATGCTCTAGTGAAATCGGGAGTAAAAAACCTGACTTGTATTAGTAATAATGCAGGTGTAGATGATTTCGGTATCGGGCTTATGCTGCAAGGTAAACAGGTCAAAAAGATGAT
>JBDNFQ010000190.1:0-3240 GCA_041689715.1 Bacteroidia bacterium | reverse complement strand
TTCTTACTCAACACGCAGTCTCCAGGAGAAACGCAGCCAATGGTGCAGATTTTTATGGAGAAAATGAAGGAGCAAGGCTTTCGTAAAATGATGAAAACCGAGCTTAAGAAATACAACGATGAGTGCATTAAGTCATTCCTCAAAGGTGATTTTAATCCGCTCTTTGGAAGTCTCAAGCATTTATCTGCTCTATTACTACAAAACTTTAGCCCGATGATACCAGAAGGTTTCAAAGAGGTATGGAAGCACGGAATAGAAAGTGGCGATTACTATCTCAAACTATGTGGTAGCGGTGGCGGAGGGTACATCCTTGGTTTTACCAAAGACTACGAAAATGCTAAAGTTCAGTTAAAAAACTACGAACTAGAGCTAGTACAACGCATCTAATTTTTTTGAAAACATGAACGCGAAGACATTTCAAAAACGCGATTCTGTTTACCTCAAGATAGTTGCTCTGCTTTCTTCTGTAAGATGGAAGAATGTACTATTCACGGTAGGAGCTCAATACATTGCATTTCTTTTTGCATTCAATACCAAAGAGAATATCTTCCAATCGCTATCGGAGGTTAAGGTTCACCTCATTATAGCCAGTACTGCTTTCATTCTTGCGGGAGGTTATATTATTAATAATTTTTATGATGTAGAAAAAGACCTAATCAATAGACCGCACCGTACCCATTTCCAAAATTTGGTGAGTCGCGGTTTTAAGCTTAATTTTTACCTATTACTTAATTTCATAGGACTCAGCATAGCATTATTTGCTAGTTGGCGGATATTTTTATTCTTCTTGGCTTACAGTTCTTTGCTTTGGTTCTACTCGCATAAACTGAGTAGAATGGTACTTGTAAGAGAGTTGACAGCCAGTTTTCTTACAGTATTGGTTTTTTTTAGTTTAGTTATTTACTATCAAGTAATGAGTCTGCCCTTTTTTCTGTATGGGATGAGTTTGTTCTTCTTACTTTTTGCCAGAGAAATATACAAAGATATTATTTGGCTAAAAGGCGATGTGGTCCAAGGCTATGAAAGTATAGCTACCAGCACAGGCACAGAAGTCAGTAAACGAATCTTTCAGGTTATTCTTATATCCAGTCTTACGGTAGATGCGGTATTTCTATGGGTACATACCAAACCCGAGTTCTTCTATGTATTAGGAGGTATTGCCATTTTCAAAACTATCATGCTCATACTCATTGAGCATAATATCAAGCTTATTCACAGGCTACTTCAACTAGCTATACTGCTTTATATAGCAGGTATAGTTTGGCTATAGTTAGTTTTGAGCTATCAAAAGTTTTTTTGTTCTTGTGCCTCTAGTTCTTACATGAATACTATCGCCATCAGACAATCAACTAACTTCTATAGTGTCTGAATTAACTTGAATATTTGGACTATTGATGAGCCATTCTATCTACTGTGTAGGTTTGTCTCTATATACAGTAGCTTGGCGGCGATTGCCTGCATATAATCCATAAAACGAAGACTGATCCTATAATTGGCCCATCAGTACACCTATGCCTTCTTCGAAACTATGTGGAGTATAACCTAACACTCTGCTGCTTTTATTCAGATCAAAACCGGTAATCGGAGGTCTTACAGCAGCTTGGTTTAGCGATTTGCTACTTATTACATTTATGATTGATTTGTCTAGTTCAAAGTAATCTGCTACTCGTTCTACTATTTCCAGAATACTCATTTGGTCCTTGCCGCTAATGTTGAATATTCCTTCGGCTTGTTTGCTTTCTATGAGCTGGCATCCTTTAGCTAAATCTTCCGCTAGAGTTGGACTGCGAAATTGATCGTTTACCACATTTATGGGTTGTGCTTTTTCCAACGCTCCTTTAGCCCAGAGTACAATATTGCTGCGACTCATATCGTGCACAACTCCGTATACTAATACCGTGCGTGCAATGCTCCATTTGTGGCAATATTGACGTACCATATTTTCTGCAAGCAGTTTACTATGGCCATAGTAGCTTAGCGGATTAGGTTCATCATCTTCCTTATATGGACCCTTTTTGCCATCAAAAATAAAATCTGTACTCAAGTGAATTAGATGTGCCTCTACCTCATTAGCTGCTGCTACTAGGTAAGCTACCGCATCTACGTTTAGCTTATCACAACCTTCCTTATCTGTTTCGCAGCTATCTACATTGGTCATAGCGGCAGTGTTTATAATACAGTCAGGGGCGTATTTGGCTATAATGCTTTGTACTTCTTTTTCATTTGTAATATCTAAGGTGGCATAGGTATAGCCTTCTCTCCTCGGATATCTATTATCACCTCTTGCTGTGGCTATGAGTTCTATATCGTCTATACCTAAATATAGATCCATCAATTTTTGGCCTAGAAGACCATTGCTGCCAGTTAGTAGTACTCTTTTCATGTTAGGTTTATAAAGGGATACACTTTGTTTAGTTTGTTTTTCTTCTCAATAACTTGATGTGCATGTAGAAATGCATCTTTGGGTCTATGATTCTTAAAGTCGTTGTACTTCTCTACTTCTTCTATTATTTGAGCGGTCTTTTTATTGAAAAAGGTAGATGAGAATCGTTCCCAAATGTACTGCTCTGCTTGAGTAGTAGGATGTGTCAGGTCTTCTTTCACAAAACGATAGTCTCTCAGTTCGTCCATGAATATTTCGTAGGATGGAAAATAAGTACTTTGTTTATTCTCACGTTCTCCCAAAGCTTCGTGCAGTGCAGCGAGTAATACTGCTTTACTTCTGCTGCTTTCTGTTACTCCGCTTCGCAAATGACGGATAGGACTTACAGTGAATATTACTTTGGCCAGGGCATTGAGACTGGAGATAAGGTCTAAGGTACGGTGAATACTTGCTTTGATTTCAGAAAAGCTAAGTTGCTCATGTTCAAATAGGTTATTTGGCTGCTTATGGCAATTGGCTATTACTGTGTCTTGGTGCGTATAAACCAAAGAAGTACCGTATGTAAGTATGATAACGTCTGCCTGACTCAAGTCCTTTTGGGTTTCCTGTAAAATGATATTGCTCTCTACCACGGCTTGATCTAACGTATCATAGGTAAAATCTCCGTGATGCTCCCAAGAAAAGTAGCTTCCCTTGTGTTCAAAATCCTCCTTAGTATATAGCTTAGAATTTTGGCACCTGTCAAAGATGTGTTCTATACTTATAGGATTGTAGAGTATTCCAAAAGGATTAGAGTGGACATTAAAACCCAATTCGCGTTTTCTGATGGCTTGATTTTGTGCAAAGCAAGACCCCAT
>JBDNFQ010000189.1:0-1655 GCA_041689715.1 Bacteroidia bacterium | reverse complement strand
GTCACCGTCTATTGTATCTGTTCCTTTAATAATAGACCAATCCCAATAGGTAGGTCCGTTAGTACTTAAATCGATAAGCGAGAAAGTCTCGAATATTTCAACAATATTTTTATCAGAAACAAAATTAGCAACCGGAGGAGCTGTAGGGGCAACGATAGTGAAAGACTTAGTAGTAGAATCTTTACCTAGGCAGTTTTCACTTACAAGCTTAGCAGAGTAAGTACCGACAGTACTAAACACACTAGTTACGTTAGTAGATGTATAAGAAGTACCGTTGATAGTCCAGTTGTGAGATATATATCCACTTTGATTAGAGTTTACAAATCTTACAGGAGTACCTACGTATGAAGTGTCAGCCACAAAAAAGTTGCTACTTAAACCAGAACTAGTTGCAACAGAAATAGTGTAGTCCTCGGTTTCTCCGTATGGAGTTGTAGCACACGAATTTCCAGCAGTCCAAGTAACACTATACTGGAAGCCCAGTCTAATACGCATACGCGTAGTCCCGGTGGTCAAATTACAAGGCATTACAAAAGTTATATTTCCTGTACTTCCTACATTAAAGTTGCGTATAAATTCTCCAGCGTCTGCAAAATCATTATCTCCATTTAGATCAATCCATACACCAGCATTTGTAGCGTTCCAACCGCCTGTGTTTAGACTTAGATTATAAGTAGCCCCACCGTTTAATGTAAAAGAAGGCGAGCTAGAAATAAGAGCATAGTTGATGCTGTTGGTGTTGTTACATCCATCTCCAGCCTTTGTGTACAGATCCGTGCCGTTAGAAGTAACCTTAACTTCGTTGATCCACATACCATAAGGGGCACAAGCCTGAGTATGAGCAATGGCACAATACGGACTTTGTGCGGATGCACTCTTAGTGTTAAGGAATAATGCTAAAATAACGAGAAGGGGTAGCCCCTTACATAATGACAGAAAGCGTTTTGATGTTTTTGTAAGTGTTTTTTTCATATAATAAAATTTGTTAATGTAACTTGTTAAATAAATCAGTCTTGCGACACAATCATCGAAGATACTAATTTAGACACAACTTTTACAAAAGGTTACAAAATAAAATAAAAAAAAAGGGACTCCGTACTACGGAGTCCCTTTTAAAACTGAACAAGTCAGTTAAATAATTATTTATTAAGTAGTACTTTTTTAGTAACAATAGCACCTTTTAGGCTCATTTTCACGTAGTAAATACCGTTAGTTTGGTTTTCTAAGGTTACGGTATATGTACCGTTGCTTACTTTACCATTTTTCACGTTTACTACTTCTTGTCCCATAGTGTTGTATACAGCGATGTTGATTACTTCATTTTCAGGAAGATTAACATTGATATTTACAAGACCCGTAGTCGGGTTAGGAGATACACTTAGCATATCTTCTAACGATAGGTCTTCTATACTATTGGTTTTAACAGCATAATCGTGAGTTACTTCTACTAGCAATCTAAAATCATTAGATCTATTACCAGAGTTATCCGTAGTTCTAAATACTACTGCATATAAACCCGCTTCTTGCAGATTGATATCGTTATAAACTAGAGTATGATTGTTACGCAAATCAGCTGGAGAATCATAGTTGTCAGAGAAGTTGATGTAGTTAATTGCGTCTACTTGAGACCCAACACCAAGCTTAAGAACACCACC
>JBDNFQ010000188.1:0-8912 GCA_041689715.1 Bacteroidia bacterium | reverse complement strand
CATCACATCAAAAGAGTCAGACAACACGTCAAAGTAGCGAGAAATACGCATCAGGTGCATTACAAACTTATCAGGTTCTATATTTTCTGTATGCGAGATCTGTCCCATTTCCCAAAGAATCATCTTAAAGAGTAGTTCATTGATCTGATGATACATAATGAAGACCATCTCATCTGGTAATTGAGTACGCTGTATTTGTAAGCCTAATAAGGCATCTACTTGGATGAAATCCCAGTATTTCATAGGCTCCGCATGGAGTAATCCTGACAAATGAACGTCCGGATCTTGCCCCATTGCCTTATATTTTGCGTCTATAGCTTTTAGTAAATCTTCTCTTTTACTCATTGCAGCAAAGTAAGGGGTTTTACTCGAATGATAAATATGATATATCTCGAATACTACTTCTTATTTAAAAGAAACGACACCTGTAGTCCGGCACTTGCCTGCAGATCTAAAGCGTAGTTTTTTCTTATTTCCTGTGTGGTGATTAGTCCTGAGGTATTTTGAATACCAGAAATACGCTCATAGCTCATGTTTAGTGCTATTTTTGGTATAAACTGCAAGCGTTTCCCCGCACTGAGTATTAATCCCGTTTCTACGCCTATTTGAGGCAGTATAGACCAGCCTTTATCTTCTATTACATTAAAGGTAGTCCCTCGTAAGTACTCATCTACATATACAAAATCATCTCCATTAAATACAGAATCTGGGCTATTGATAGTATAAGATGAGGCTAAGTCATATCTGCGTTTGTGTGCAAATATGCCAACGTGAGCAGAAGAGTACAATGGAATACCCAATAGTTCAAAATCATTTCGTACACCAGCTTGTATCCCTATTGCCCCTGCATAGCTGCCATAAGTTCTAGTGAGTACACTATCACCTTCTGGCAGTAGATACACTACTTTATCATCGCTGGAAAAGGTACTTTGAGCAGTATCTTGATAGAATTTATTTTGAAATCCACCTTGTGAAAATCCTGAAACACGACCAAATAATTTCAGCTTTTTTTCACTATGACTCAAGGTAATACCAAACCCAAAAGGGTTTCCGATATCTCCTCCATTATAAAAAGGTGTGTTGTAATCTATGCTGCTTATGATGTATTGACCAAAAGAGGTTAGTGATGAAAGTAGTAATGCTAAACAAAATAGTTGTTTCATATTCACTCTAACGGCTATTTAAGTTATATAAGTATCCCGTTTGTAAAGTAAATTATAAACTTGATAAGCTAGAACACTACCCAATAAAGGACTCAAAATATACACTGTAAAAAAACTCCAAGGAATACTCGGGAAAGCTGCATTGCCCCATCCTCC
The DNA here is from genome assembly GCA_041689715.1 of Bacteroidia bacterium. GTDB lineage: Bacteria > Bacteroidota > Bacteroidia > NS11-12g > UBA9320 > UBA9320. Next base: position 7,593 of record JBDNFQ010000188.1, on the reverse strand, counting down.
AAAATAGGCTACCAATCGAGGTCCGAAATCTCGAGCTGGATTAAGACCTGCTTGAGTATAGGGAGCTACTACTAAAATAATAGCACCTACCGTGAGACCTATAAGCAAGGGTATAATTGAGTCAATACCTCTTTGTTTTGCTGTGAGAATAAAAATAGTAAATACTAAGGCAAAAGTTCCCATTCCTTCTGCTATACAAGCTTTTAAGTGGCTTACTTGCAGTATGTTTTCATGGCCAGGATTTGGAAAAAACTCACCAAACATAACTGCACTATGATAGGAGTGAGGGTCTCCACGTTTTATGCCCTCAGCTATTTCATAAGTAGCCAAGTCACTATTAATCATACATAAAAGCAAGAACGCTGCTAGCATTGCTCCAGCTAACTGGGCAAGGAAATAGGCTGGCATTTTCTTCCATTCACATTTTTTAGCTAATACCATAGCTAAAGTTACAGCAGGGTTAAGATGTGAGGAGCTAAATCCTCTAGTGACGTATATAGCCAAGGCCACACCCAGTGACCAAACCAATGCCACATGCCAAAGTTCTAATGGGAAGTATAAAACCGCCACTGCTACAGACCCACAACCAATAAGCACTAAAATGAAAGTTCCAATTAGTTCGCCAGCAAGTTCTTTAACTAAGTTCATTTTTCACTTGACTGAAGATATACTTCATTTCAGTAGCTATTTGCATACTTCTCTCTTCATAACCAGCAGTTTCGTGATCCGTATTATCATGAACTTTGGGGTCTACATACGATAAGGACATTCTAGTGGCATTCGATATTACAGGGCAGTTAGCATCTGCATCGTCGCAGGTCATTATTGCAGCGAAATTCTCTCTTGGATTATAGGCATCGTTGTGTCTTTTAGAAAACAAGGTCATAGGACAATTCTCTTCCATGAAATTTACTTTGTAAGTTGGGTTTTGGTAATTAGGTATAGAAGTTACCTCAAAACCTACCTTAGTTAAAACCTCTAGCACGGTCTTGTAAACTGCCGTAGCTTCCGTTCCTCCAGAATAACATTTAATCCCTTTCAATTCGAAGTAATCAGCTGTAGTCTTAGCCCAAACCTGACTTAAGTGACTTCTACGACTATTGTGAGTACAAATAAAATTGAGTTTTACCTTCTCCTCTTTTTTCTTACCCTCGATTATATAATCGATTAGCGGCTGTATTACTACTTTTCTCTCATCAGAAATAGATGAGGTATTTAGGCTTTCTATGTATTCTTTAATGGGCTTTTTCATGGTATTTTTATGTATTAGTTTGTAGGCTTAATTGTTGTCAGACCTTATAGCTATCGGATGAGTGATTTTCGACCTAAGGAAGACTATCGCTACCCCCGTTGTCAGATTGAGTGATTTTCGACCTAAGGAGAAAATTTTACCGAAATCAGCAACAACCATCTCCAGGTGTACAAGTAGACTCTACCTTTTGGCTTAAGTCAGCCAGACTCTTCTTTACTTTAGTTGTGATAGCATCTATACCGCAAAGTTCCGTAGCTAGGCAGTCCGTTTTTGTTCCTAGCAGTTCAAAATTGTTACCATTGAAACTCAAGTGATATTTGCCTACTGTGTCCGATTGGTATTCTACCTCAACCTCTAAATCTTCACCATTGAATAGTGGGAGAGAGGTTTGGATAATATTTAAAAAACTATTCGATTTTAACCTATGATTATAGTCTACGCTTGTCCAAAGTTGTAAGCTTACCTTTTTTTCTTCGTGCCTTTTACCACCACAATCTACAAAGGTCTTGGTAGCTAATCCTATCTCTGTAAGGTGATAGTGACGTGGTACGAAACTGCCATTAGGCAACGTGAAGTGTACTTCGTCCATTGTTTTTAATGCTTCTTGTAATTCTGTTAGTTTCATTTTTTCTATCTGTGCGTTATACTGCAACGCGGTTACTCTATTTTTTATCTATCCGTTATGCTGCTGCGGATTTACTTTGGTCTTTTATCCTTCTTTGCGTAGTGAGACTATATCGATTTTGCTTTGTCAGTTCGAGTGCTCCACGTTAGTGGAATAGCTTGCCCACCGAAGTAGGGCTTGCCCGACGCAGGAGGGTATCGTAACACCCGTTGTAAGATTGAGTGATTTTCGACCTAAGGAGAAAATTTTATCGAAATCAGCAACACTCTTCATCGTTGACTCTAAAGCTGAAAAAAGCATCCAAAGCAGACTTTATCTCTAGCCAACGAGAAGTGTTAATACAGTAACACACACTAGTACCTTCTATAGTACCTTTTAGTATACCGATGTTTTTTAGTTCTTTAAGATGCTGTGATATTGTAGCTTGTGCTAAGCCTATCTCTAGTACTAGATCACCACATACACATCCTTTAGTCGCTGCCACGTGTTGTAATATAGCAATACGGGCTGGGTGCCCTAACACTTTGGCTATGGCGGCTAGTTGGTTTTGACTATCCGTAAATATATCTGCCCTTGTAACTCCCATTATTTATTCATTGCAATATTACGATAAATAAATAAAACGTCTAATTCATTTACATTTGATATTCTAAATGTCTTTGATACCACATGAAAAACATATATAAACTTACGCTCGCTGTATCACTATTATTTTGTGAAGTAACAGCTACTGCTCAGATGGCCGCTGATCCAGAGCCGTTTATCGAAATCACAGGAACATCTGAAATTAAGATAGATCCAGATCAAATTTTCATCAGGATAACACTAGAAGAGAATACAGATAAAAGCAAGATTAATATTAATGAGCAGGAGGAGAATCTTATTAAAGCATTCCAATCTGTAGGGATATCCACTGAGAAACTTGTGGTTACAGATGCAAATGCCTTCTATGGTAAATCAGGATTTTTGAGTAAAGATGTGGTTAATACAAAGCAGTTTGAACTAGAAGTAAAAAATGCGACCCAAGCCAAACAAGTCTTTGAACAAATGGATAAGCTCAATATAAAGAACTCTTACATCTCTAGAGTAGACCATTCACAAATGGAAGAATACAAGAAACAAGCTAAGATTAAAGCCATACAAGAAGCAGAAGAGAAAGCAACTTACTTGCTAGAAGCCGTAGGCGAGGAGCTTGGTGGAGCACTAATAGTCAGAGAAAATGCATTCAATGTCTACGGGAATCAAGGTCTTCATCAGTCCAATAGAAATAGGATGCTAAAATCATATAGATTTGATGGTGAGGAGGATAAGGAAGAATCGGAATTGGACTTCAAAAAAATAACAGTTACTGCCAGTATCTATGTGAAATGGGCTATAGCTCAGTAATTATAGTCTTCATTATCCCACATTTTTATTATTTAAATAGATGCTAAAGCAAATTTCTGTAAAGAGAATTCCTCTTTTACTTTGTATTATTTGTTTCACTCACTATGGATATTCTCAAAATATCTTCAAACGCTACTTTAACCATACGCTAAAAGATACGAGCAATCCAGCTAATCCAAAGTTTATAGCTTATCCTACCGTAGCTTATGCTCCAGAGACAAGTTGGGAATTTGGTGTAAGTACTTTATATGTATATCGAGCCAAAAGGGATACAGTCAACAGGCTATCCGAAATTCAAGGTTTTACTTTCGTCACGCTGGAGCAGCAGTTTGGCACCTTACTAGAGCACACACTCTATACAGATAAGAATAAATACTTTTTTCTGGGTCAAGTTAAGTTGCAGAATTTCCCGCTCTCGTATCACGGCATTGGTATGAGTACCCCAGACGATAAAATAGCGTTAGTCTCTGCAGCCGAGATACGAATACGAGAAAGAGTACTTCGGCAGGTTATTCCGTCGCTTTATACCGGTTTTGAGGTAAATTATGAGCGACTCACCAATGTGGATTTTCAAAATGAAACATCGCCACTGATAAACATACCATTGGGAAATCAAGGTTCTACCAACTTATCACTCGGTTGGGGAGTTGTCTATGATGATATTCACAATGTATTAAATCCAAGAAAAGGTCACTTTGGTGAGATTGCCTTCTTGAGCAGTAGAAAAGTATGGGGCAGCACTTTTAATTTCAATCTTGCCTTTGTAGACTTGAGGTTGTATAAACCTATCCGTAAGAATAATGTACTTGCTTTTCAAGCGTATGGACAGTTTGGTAGTGGAGATATCCCGTTCAATGAGCTGGCACTAATGGGTGGCGAGCGAATGATGCGTGGCTACTATCTAGGCAGATACCGAGACAATAACTATACGGCTGCACAAGTTGAATATAGAATGTTACCTTTTTCGTTTGCTAAGCGATGGGGAGCATCCTTTTTTGCATCTGCTGGCACCGTATATCCAGATTTTAAATCATTCACTAACGCATCACTTGCTTGGTCTCTAGGCGGAGGACCTCGTTTTTTACTCTTTCCTAAAAAGGATGTCTACAATAGGATAGACTTAGCATTTACTCCAGAAGGATATGGTATTTACTTCTTTATTGGGGAGGCGTTTTAGGAAGAATATACCAGCAGTAATTGCTTGATAAGCAGTATTTTAAATCCTTTTCTAAAGGTGATACGTTATATTTTTATCAATTGTAGTCAACTCAATTCCAGTGGAATCAGAAGCTTTCGCTTGTATATGATAGATATTATCGGGCAAACTAGTAGATCCGATTTGTAAAAATGAAGTTATATGTAGAGAATCTCCCTTCATAGCCCAATACACATTGCCCGTTTCAGCTGAGGATGTTTTCATCTCACCGTTGTCTAAGAATAACATTGAAGATTATATCCACTTCAGATAGTGAGTCGGTTCCTATATCATTTCTCGAAGTGATTTTGCAGTAGCTCCATTCTCCAACAAAAAAGGACTTCCTAATTAGGTACGATTTATCTTCCTCAGTTGTTGAACTAGTATCTACCCGAATGTTCTGTACAAACTTCTCAATGAAGAAAAGAATAATTGCAATTGAGACTCTTTATTGGTTGTCAGTTCGAGTGATTTGCCTTTTGCAAATATTATCGAGAAGCCACCAAAACCTTCACCACAGTAGAACTATCATCCTTTCTCACCTCTAGATAATACACTCCGCTAATCTTATCACTCACATCCATAAAGTTTATCATATTATGAAGCGTTCCTTCTTTTACTATTCTGCCTTGATAATCGAGTAGGGTATAGGCTGCTCCTGGAGTAGTGCGTATAGTGAGTATGTCTTTTGCCGGATTAGGATATACTAGAGCGTCCAATTGCTTTAGCTCTTCGACACCCAACACAGGCATTTCTGTTAATACACTATCTGCCTTTAACACATCTGGAATACCGTTTCCATATTCATTATCGGGAGCTGTATATCTATCGCAGCTTTGCAGTATGGCATCAAATACCTGAGCATTCGTCTTATCTGGATGTGCTCCTTTGAGACACGCTACTAGACCCGCTACTAGCGGTCCTGAAAAGGAAGTACCACTTCCTCGTCTTAGTATTCCCGCAGCATTGGGAATGGTATTGCTGCGACCCATAGCTACTACATCTGGTTTGGTACGTCCATCTGCACTTGGGCCTCTGCTACTAAAGTCGGAAATCTGTCTAAAACTATCTACAGCACCTATACATAGCACGTTTTTACCATCGCACGGAGCGGTGATATAAAACCAAGGATCATCTCCTGAATTGCCGGCACTATTGGTAATAAATATTCCTCTCTCGGCTGCAGTTTCTGCTGCTATCGTTATCAAGGTACTCTTACCATCCATGTCTTGGTAGGTATAGTCTCCTTGCAGTGTGTCAAATAGCGAATAGCCTAAACTACTATGAATAATATCTACGCCGACACTATCTGCCCACTCCATAGCTCTGAGCCAATTGAGCTCTTCTAAGTGTGTTTCAGAATAGGTATTTTCTGTACGTGCTAGCACAAAATTAGCTCCAGGAGCTGCACCTACCATACTATCGGGATAGTTGATTCCTGCGAGAGCAAGTACCTGCATTCCATGTGTACTTTGGTTATATCGCAGCGTGTCTTTGTCTACAAAATCAAAGGCGGCTTTTATCTGATTATTGGCCCACATAGAGTCAAAAATGGGCAGACTATCTACTTTCCAAAATCCTCCATCGAATATGCCAAGAGTCACACCTTTTCCTGTAAAACCGAGTTGGTGATAGCGATGTAGATTCATCATCTCAATCTGCCAATCTCCTTGTCCATAGCTAAAATCCTCGTCTGTACGTGCTTCTTGTGTTTTATATTGACCTAGGGACTCTGTGTGTGCCACAAAGGATAAATCTTTGATCTTCCCCAAATCAGCATCAGAAATGCAGACAGCATTGAGCCATTTGCTAGAGCCGACTATAGACACACCTTTTTGTTGGAGCTGGTCTATGTACGTGTCACAGACTGAGGTAGTGAAGTAGTCTTGCTCCGTATTGCACTTGTCTACCATGTAAATCCAAGAGTGCTGTGCGTGCACCCCAAAGGCACACAACAAGCTAAAAGTGAGAGCCTTAGTCCTCCAGTAATTGTTTGATTTCATTTAATTTCATTAAAGCCTCAATAGGAGTGAGGCTATCGATGTTCAATTTATCGATGGTTTGCAGAAGCTCTGCAGTTTTGGGGTCATTTATTTGAAATAAATTCAATTGGTAGTTTTGGTCTTGTACTTTTTTTATTGAATCTTTGGTGCTAATACTCGCTCTGTCGCTTTCTAGTTGCTTCAGAATTTGGTCGGCACGTTTGAGCACTTTCTTAGGAATACCCGCCATACGTGCTACGTGTATACCAAAACTATGCTCACTACCGCCTTTCTTCATTTTACGCAAGAAGATTACCTTGTTTCGTTTCTCCTCTGTGCTTACATAGTAATTTACCACGCCCTCATTAGTAGCTTCCAGCTCATTTAGCTCGTGGTAATGCGTAGCAAAGATAGTCTTGGGCTTTTCGTCACTTTGACTTAGAAACTCTGCTATACTCCACGCCAAACTCACTCCATCAAAAGTACTGGTGCCACGTCCTATCTCATCTAGTATCACTAGACTTCGGTCACTTAGGTTATTAAGGATGCTCGCCGTTTCTACCATTTCTACCATAAAAGTAGATTCGCCTTGCGAGATATTATCAGATGCTCCTACACGGGTATATATTTTGTCTACTATGCCTACTTCTGCGTGGCGTGCTGGTACGAAACATCCTACCTGTGCCAATAGCACAGTCAAAGCTGTTTGCCTGAGTATAGCCGACTTACCACTCATATTTGGCCCAGTGAGTATGATGATCTGCTGGTCTTCTTGATTTAAGAAAATGTCATTGGGGATATAGCTCTCTCCTGAGGCTAATTGTTGCTCTATTACCGGATGTCTACCATCCTTTATTGTCAAGTTCTTTGAATCGTTTATCTCTGGCTTCGTATAGTTATTGTCGAGTGATATTCTAGCGAAACTACAGAGACAATCGAGCTTAGCTATTTCTCGTGCATTCTGCTGCACGTGTGTTATATAAACGCTTAATTTATCTATTAATGCAATGTATAATGTTGATTCTATACCGCTAATTTTATCTTCTGCAGACAGTATTTTCTCTTCGTAGTCTTTTAGTTCTGGCGTTATATACCGCTCTGCACTTACTAAGGTTTGTTTTCTAATCCAGTCTTCTGGCACCTTATCTCTGTG
>JBDNFQ010000187.1:0-25380 GCA_041689715.1 Bacteroidia bacterium | reverse complement strand
TCGCCTCTGTTTTGCTCGACAATTTCAAAGTAAATAACATCAACTCGTCCAACAAAATATTACACGAAAAAACAGCCTCCCAAATGTCTACATGAAAAAAAAAGCATAAAATTAGCCTCCCGTTTGTCTATTACACCTAAAGTTAAAAGTGTTCCACCTATTCGATTATATATTGATTTTTTCATTGATTCAAAATTTAGATTATGTTTTATGATGGTGCAAAAGTGGTTGCGTAGAACGATTATAAATACCAAAATTGGGAATAAAAATACCCGAAAACATAAAGTGTATTGTTTTTTAAGGTATTGACAAATAGCATATTACGCACATAAGGCTACGTAGTATTTACATAAATACGGCATTTATAGTGCTAATTAAACACCTCAAAGAACCCAATACCTACCTAAAATCACTCGTCTGTAATAGTTTTGCCCTATCAAAAACAACATAGAAATGAATCCAAAAAAGACCATACAATTTTTCAGTTTTTTAATATTCGTACTTCTTAAAGTAGGGACTGTGCATGCTCAGCTACCCTCAGATAAAGAAGAATTAAATAGACTTAAAGCTGATGTATACTACCTAGCCGATGACAAATTAAAAGGAAGGTTGACGGGTACAAAAGGAGCCAAATTAGCAGCAAAATACATCTGCAACTCTTATAAGGAAAGTGAACTGAAACCACTCATAGGCAAAACCTACCTTCACGCCTTTGACTACACCTATAGCCCAAATCCACACGGCGGACACGGTGACGCAAAGAAAAAAATAACAGGTAAAAACGTGGTAGGTTTTTTGAATAACGGAGCCAATAAGACCATCCTTATAGGAGCACACTACGACCACCTGGGCGGCAATGAACACCATAACTCTACAGACCCTAATAGTGCTGGCGAGATACATAATGGAGCAGATGATAATGCCTCTGGCGTAGCTTTACTACTAGAACTAGCTCGGAGTATTAGCACAGCAGAAACCAAGGAAAATGCCAATTATATATTTGCTTGCTTTAGTGGAGAAGAAGACGGACTCATAGGTTCTAAAGCTCTAGCTAAGTATATAAAAGACAACAATATACAACTAGATGTAATGATAAATATGGACATGGTAGGCAGGCTAAATGCTGAAGGCTCTATCATAGTGAGTGGTGTGGGCACTTCACCCAGATTCGTAGATTTAGTAAAAAACAATACTCCTACATCTTTAAAACTTACTATGGATAGCAGCGGAGTAGGACCTACAGACCATACTAGTTTTTACCTGAAAGATTATCCCGTGCTTAGCTTTTTTACGGGTTCTCACTCGGACTATCATAAGCCTACAGATGACGCTGATAAAATCAATTATCCTGGAATGGTCACTCTCAATGCTTACATATCTACGATTATAAATGCACTCGACCGTGAGGATAGTTACCCATTTACCAAAACAAAGGTGAAAGACAATAAAAAAGTCCCTAGATATAAAGTTACTCTTGGGGTAATGCCAGACTATGCTGACTACGGCGATGGCCTGCACCTAGACGCGATAACAGAAGGTAGACCTGCTGACATTGCTGGACTAAAGTCAGGGGATATAGTGATAAAGATAGGAGAATGTAAAATTAAAGAAGTGTACTCCTACATGGGATGCTTAGCCAAGTTCAAGAAAGGGGATACTGTGCTAATTACTTACAAAAGAGGAGAGAAAATTAAAACAACCAAACTCACTTTTTAATAGAAGTACTACCGATGTGTGCACCTAAATTACTACATCATTCTGAGTTAGGGCTTGTGAGGTTCTGTGAAGATTGCAGACATTACCAAATTGCGTTTGGAACAATCGTCTTTACACTTGATGTTAAAGATTTTTACCATTTCGGTAACAGTATTAATAAGATAAGTGCACTAGAGACGGAGTGTAAGATCAAGGATATTTGGATAAATCTACCGGCAGAAGATGTAGGACTACTACTAAACACCTTAGAGTTAATTAAATTAAAAGAACTCATATGGCTCAGTTTACATTCCGAAAAACTCAATACGATATTACATGAAGCAGGATTGAGCAGTCCGAAATAGCCTACCTATAATAAAATAGCTTCATACTTGTAGATTAAAATTCTAAGACAATACTATTTCTCGTAAAAATAGTGTCTTGTTTAAAGCCAAAATAGCAATGACAATACTACTTCCCTCCAAATGTATAGCCTAAGGTAAGATAGCCGCTCCTTGGCTCGCCAGTGATAATACCTGGACCGGGATAGCTAAGTGCTCTACGCGTAAAGTAGGTTCTATTGCCTAAGTTACTCATGGATAGCTTGACAGACAGATTATCTTTGGCATAGCCCATAGACAAATCATGAAGACCAAACTGAGGGACTACTCCCCGTGTAGCGTCACTCACTAGCCTACTATTATTAGCATCTGTGAATTGCTCTGACTGATAACTATACTGATATGACGCATAGAAAGCTTTGTACTCTGCAGTAATACCCGTTTTGAAAATATGAGGAATGACAAACTCTAGCTTATTCCCTACGAAAGAGCTAAGACCCTCAAGGTACGCTCCATCTATAAAGCTATAGTTAACAAATGCATCTACGCCCCAGTTCTTACTCTTCACTCGCAGTACGTCCAATATGCTAAGCCTAAAATAAGACTCTAAACCACGAGAATAAGCCTTGCCAATATTCGTGCGGTATGCCACCAGTTGATTTGCTCCATTTGTGTTCACCACGGTTTCCGCTATCCCTATCCTATTGTTATACCCTAGATAAAAAAGACTCAAATCCATCCAAAACACCTTGGGAACCAAATAGCCACGCAACGTTATATCTGTATTGTATCCAGACTCGTCCGTAAGGTTCGGGTCTATTTTTAGGTTTGGATTGGTTACAGTAATATCTGAGAAGTTAATCGATCGATAGTTTTGTGTAATATTACCGAGCAGCTCTAAAGCCTTAAATTTCTTGGACACACCAATACCCAACAACGGGAAATGCCTAAACTCCGAACGAGAAACAAACACCGTATCCTCAAAAATAAGTCTGCCACCAGATATAAGTCTATTCTTATAAAAACCATCAGCCGTAGTCTGAATAGCCTCGTACCTAAGGCCCGGAATCACCGAAACGCCGTATGGTAACCTAAATATATTTTCTATAAAAAACGCACCATTACTACCTGGATGCGTATAGCTTGATACGCCCACACTCTCAGGGTTCAAAAACGAAAAATCTGCATCAGATTCCGCACTCGAAAAACCCTGCATACTTCTATTGCCACCTCTGTATAGTCGTGTACCTAGCAATATAGTCGCGGGCATTCCTTTCACTCTATAGTTTTGCAGCAATCGCACCTCGGTACCATAATTATTGAACTCTCCAGAAATCAAATCTCTGTTTCTGCTAGGATCGGGTCTATTGGGTCTGCTCAGATCTCCCACAGATTTTCGCTCAGCGTCTAGAGCAAATATTCGAGCATTTAGTTTCATCCCGTTACCAAACTGCTTATTAAGCAATAGAGCATATAGATTCCAATCTATGCTAAACCAATTACGCGTTCGCTTGCTCTGAAAGGCATCTTCCTCAAACTCTCTATCTGTAAGGCCACCTGGCTGCTGAGCGAGGTAATTCATATGTGTGTATTGAGCAGCAATACTCATCGATTTGGATACATCATACACGCCAGATAGGTACGCTGTATTTTGGTCAAATCTCGCATTGGGTTGAAAACCATCTCCTACTTTTTTCTGTAAGAAACCATAATACTTCCACTTTTTATGCTGTCCTCCTATGCTTGTGAAACTTTTGAGAAAACCAAAGGCCCCAGCACTCAGACTTTGGGTCACTACCAATGGTCCTTCTTCTCTCTCTTTGAGCTGATAGTCTAACAACCCACCAAAGTGAGGACCACTCTGCAATGCTGCTGCACCACGTACCAGATTAATCTGTGCTACTGCTTCTGCAGGTGGCACGTAGTACGACTCTGGATAGCCTAGTGCATCTGCACTTATATCATACCCATTTTGCCGTGTGTTAAAATTACTTGTTCTGTTGGGATTGAGACCTCGTGCACCTATGTTGAGCTGTAAACCAGAAGCATCGTTTTCCCATATATTCAGACCTGGAATACTCTTAAAAAGAAGTCGTGTACTGCTATTGGCAAGGTTCACACTTTTGTAATCTGGGAGTATTACCTCTGTCTTTTTAGCGGCAAAAATCTCTGTTCCTTTCACACTACCCAGCGTAGGACTTTGTAGTTGCCCATTCACTAAAACCTGTCCTATATTTTGAATAAGCGGCAACGGTCTTAGCACTATACTATTCAGACCTGCTACCAATCGCATTTTACCTAGCATTGGCTGATAGTTACTTAGCTCCAAGGAATACCTGATTTCGCCTACTGGCAATTCTGTGATTATAAACGTATCACTACTTTCTAAGTTTACAACCGAAGTAGCAATGGTAAAAATACCTGTACAATCTGACTCACCCAAAACCTTCACACGCAACGTAGCCTGAGAAAACCCTACTATCGTACAAAGTAGAGCTATATATGTAATCAATACTCTCATTTCACACTACGATATATTATCCAGGGCTTATCACTCCAGTCATCTTGCACTTGTAGTAAATCTAAATCTTGCTGAATAAAACGCTGGGATACTCTCCCATTGATAGTAATAAAAGAAGCGACACTCACAGCCGAACTTTTCACGATATCACTATTCTGAGCTGCTATATACTGAGCAAATTGAACTATAAAATCTGGCTGTATAGCCATTTGCTTCTCTTGAAACTCGGTGAGATACTGCCTGTTGTCAATCTCCATATACCGATCAGCATCTTTATCTCGTAGCGTAAATATAGCTATGCCGGCCTTCTCTAGGAGCATAACTCGCCAGCCAAAACGATAACCAAGTTCTGTGACCATGGTATTCCCCGAGTAGGCCAAATGACGCAGCGGCAATAGAAGTTGCACCATGAAAAATACGAGTATGGTAATCATCAAATATGGTTTAACTCTAGGTATACTTTCTTTGGTGAGTGCAAAGATACTTTTCTGAGCATACAATCGCTTGTGAAACGCATCTCCAAAGAAGATAAGATTACTCCCTATCATGAGCCAAGGGAAAATCCCAATATTGAAAAAAACTGCTGTAAGTATATGAAACACTACTACTGTAAAATATGCCCATCTACGAGTGGGGCCGCAGAGCAAAAAGTAGATTATGGTACAATCATAGAATGCAGCAAACCAACTGAAAGCGAATGCCGTCTGAGTATACTTGAGTAAACCACCTACAAGTGGGAGATACTGATACTCCAAAAGCCAAATACGAAGTGGCATGGCTTGAAGCAGCCAATCACTATTAAGCTTAGCCAAACCTGCAAAAGTATAGACCAAAGCTATTTGTACTATTAATATTAATATATAAAACTGTGAAATCTCAGTACACGGTATTACTGCTCCTCTTCTTACATCTAAAGAAAAATAACGGTGTGCTGGTGCACATAGTAGCAATACCCCAAAGAGAATAACCAGGTAGTGATGATTGAGATAATTAGTAGCATCTACGAGCTCAAAATAGGTGAACAGCACTAAGAAAAGACCCAATGCATATCTATAAAACAAGCCTATAGCCACGCATAATGCGGCTAATATCATCAAAGCAAAGAGAGGCTTAATAAGTACCTCTGGGCACATTTTCACCCAATGAAAGCCAAAATATTTAAAATGAAAAGATGGCTCAATAAATAGAGAATCTATCCATCCTTGATACCAAAACCGAATAGAACTAAAAAAAAGCAGTAGCCCATAGGTAATTCTAAATGTAATTAAGGGAGTAATGCTTTTACTCCTATTCAGAAATCGGACTACTGCTTTCACACTATTTTTTACTTAATCCGAATCACTCGGATTATCTACATACGTAATGGGAATACACATCACGCTAGTCAAGTCACTCTTTATATAAATTATCTGCTGAGTCATACTATTATATGTAGCTATGACTTCATCTTTTTGTTGATCTACGGCAGTACTGAGTGAGCCATTTATCTTAGCAAGATTTGTTTCTATCTCGCTGTATTGTTGTAAGATAACATCTGCGAGGTTTTCTCCATTTTTATCTGCATTAAGCGAACGAAGTACATCATCTAGACCTTCACCATTCATACCGTCTGTACCTTCCCCTTCAAAAAGGTTACGTGAAGATTTCACTGCTGCCGATACTAACTCTAGTGACAACGCACTGTGAAAACCTTCTACTTCTTTTGGGTTTGTAAAACCTAACGATAGTACTCCACTTGGCACGCCAACTTTGTTTCGTTTTATAAACTCGTAGTTCTTATTAAATGCATTTATCAATATACTCACAGACTCACCATCTTTGGTTCCGGTACTACTTATAAACGTACTTTTATAAACTTGCCAACCAATTACTGTTTGGCTCAGCTTAGTTTTCATATCATCCAATACTGCTTGAGTATAGATGACTAGTTTATCGTTAGTCAGAAAAGAGTCTACCGTAGCCTCATCATCTGCCGCTAGACCAAATAGGAAATAATCCAGCAATGGAAGTCCTTTATTGTAATCATCTGGTGAAGAAAAATCTACGTTACCTTGCAGAGCGTCTGCGTATGCTTTGCCTTCATTGAGCGGATAGTTATTAAATGTATTCAACAGAAATACTTCTTCTGCTGGCCCAAAATCAAATGGACTAACTGACTGCCAGCCGATATACGTTAATTTATAATTGGCTTGGAAACTCGCCAAAGAAGTACTACTCGGTGAAGATAAAAAAGATTGCCCAGCAGAGTATAATGCGTCATACTCTGCGGAGAACTCAACATATCGAGGCAAAATAACCTTATCTGCATAATTACTCAGCAGTGGGCTTAGGTCATACTCATTAAGACAACTTGGTGCAGATACGGTATCATCATCCTTGCAGCCTACGAATATCAAACAGAAAAAGGAAGCGATTAGCACCGCTCTCTTCATATTCTTAAGATTCATATCTCTCATACTTTTTAAAGAGAAACAACCTATAATTGGTCCTTTATGTTTTCCATACCGTAGATAGCTACAAGTTTATCTTTAGCAGACTGCAAATCCGCCATAGTCACCTTGTAAAAGTCAAGCTTATCCAGCTCAGCTGTACCACCACCTAGCAGACTCATTATCTCATCAAACTGAGTAGTAGAAATCACCTTATCACCATTAAACTGGAGAGCATATGTGAAACCTACAGCCTCACCCAATGCGTGTCCTTTTTTAGATATATCAGTGAAATTATCAATAGATACGTTGATGTAGTGAATAGCAGTACCTACAGATACACGCTCTAGCTCAGCACGCACTTGTAAAATAGCCGCATCTCTGTCATCCATTGCATTATTAGAAATAGCTGCTCTCCCTTTTATAAAAGCATCCATTATTTTACTATTGGTTTCTAATAGAGCGTCTCGTCCATTGCTGTAGCTTCCCCAAAAAAGTAAATTATCTGTGGTCGCTGGGAAAGTAGTTGGCACACCGAAATAACCAAAAGCTTCATCCCAGTGATGCTCCATTACAGTTCCTTTTCCTTCAGTAACGTCTACATTATCTACATCCATTTTCGCAGAAGATGTGTACACTTCATTTATTTGGTAGGCTAAGAAAGCTCCCAATAAACCTTTCTCAAAAATCTGCGGCTCATCTACTCCACGTTCATTTATAAGATAGCTCTTAGAGTTGTCACTATAAGCTAATACACCTGCTTGACCTTCTGAGTGAACCACTGTTGACTTACTGTCATCTGCTATACTCTTCAGTACGCTAGCAAAATCTTCTTGTACATTGGCAAACGTCTTATTCTTGATCTGCTTAGAATCATCATACGTACCAGTAAAGCCTGCATTGGCTTTATCATTTTCGTACATAGCTAGTAGTCTAACTTCACTTACCTCACTACCCACGGTATTAGCAGTAGCTAAGTATCTTTTCATTTCTAGTAATTGGTTCAATCGCTGGGTCTGACCATCGAAATCTACATTGGTAAATTCACTGTAAGAACCAGGTATAGTATAATCCGTACCCGTTATTACTGGGACATCATCATCATCCCTACAAGACTGTAGTCCTACGATAGATAGAGCAGCACACGCTACTAAAGTTTTAAGTTGAAAATTCATTTTATATTTATTTTTTGTTGCTATAATCTGGTGCAAATAAAACACTATTTTTAATTAGTCCAAATAATAATAAGAAAATTTTATGCTATGCTCCTAAGGTCATTTTCAGTGCACTTATCCAATTTACTCTCCGTCCAATCCTTATATTTGTAGCATGTCATTTGAACCACTTGATATCACTTGCTACAACCAGCTCCACGAGCGGTTCCTAAATATATTCAGCGATGAACTCATTCAAGACATCTGCTACAATGGTCAATTAAAAAACTTCCAAACAGAAGAGACCATTGTCAATATAGGTGATGAAATGAAGTATTTCCCGCTGATAGTGTCAGGTTCACTAAAAATCCTAACAGAAGATAAAGACGGCAAAGAACTACTCCTTTATTACCTTGAAGTAGGCGACACATGTGCTGTGACTCTTACACTTGCTTCACACGTCAAAAAAAGTAAGATAAGGGCGATAGCAGAGGAGATAACACAAGTTCTCTTTCTACCAATAAGTAAGGTGGATGAGTGGATGGAGAAATACAAAGAATGGCGACATTTCATTATGGAGACCTACAATTACCGTATGAGCGAAATGCTAGAGGCTATAGATAACCTTGCATTTCATAACATGGAAGAGCGACTGCTAAAGTACCTAAGGGATAAGGCTATGGTATCTGGCAGCAAAGAAATACACGGCACTCATGCACAGATAGCAAATGACCTACACAGCTCTAGAGTAGTCATCTCTCGTATGCTCGGCAAGCTAGAAAAAGATGGACTCATAAAGCACAGTAGAAATAAGGTAGAGCTAGTAAGACTCTAAATTTTTTTTAGCCTATATGAAACTTCTAAGTAACCCGTGTCACACTTTGTCCTATACTTCGTTTTATCTTTGAACTAAGAATACGAATAGAAATGAATATAGAACAGATATATACTGGCTGCCTAGCACAGGGAGCCTACTACATAGAAAGTAACGGAGAGGTAGCCATCATAGATCCCCTGCGTGAGACAGAACATTATCTGGCTCGTGCTAAACACGATGACGCAGAGATCAAGTATATCTTCGAAACACATTTTCACGCTGATTTCGTGAGTGGACATGTCACTCTAGCTGCTAAAAGCGGAGCCACCATAGTCTACGGACCTACAGCCAAGACTGGATACAAATCTCATATAGCCGAAGACGGAGAGGTTTTTCAACTAGGAGATATTACCATCACTGCTCTACATACACCAGGTCATACTATGGAAAGTACCACCTATTTATTGAAAGATAAAGAAGGCAAGGATCACTGTATATTCTCAGGAGACACCCTGTTCCTAGGAGATGTAGGTCGTCCAGATCTTGCTCAGAAAGTAGCTACTATGACACAGGAAGAGCTAGCAGGGATTCTATTCGATAGCTTGAGAACTAAGATAATGCCACTAGCAGATGACGTAACGGTATATCCAGCACACGGAGCAGGTAGTGCTTGTGGTAAGAAGATGATGAAAGAGACTGTAGACACTCTCGGCAACCAAAAACGCATGAACTATGCTCTTCGTGCAGATATGACACGGGAGGAATTTATACAAGAAGTGACCGATGGACTGGCTTCACCACCTGCCTATTTCCCTATGAATGTGGCTATGAACAGAGATGGATACGAAAACCTAGACAAGGTAATAGCCAAAGGAAGTAGAGCACTATCCCCATCCGAATTTGAGGCCGCAGCTAATGAGACCGGAGCAGTAATCCTAGACACACGTCATCAGTCAAAATTCAAGGAAGGATTCATCCCTAAGAGTATTTTTATAGGCATAGATGGCGGATTTGCTCCATGGGTAGGTACATTAATAAAAGATGTAAAGCAACCGATACTGCTAATAACAGAAGAAGGCCGCATAGAAGAAGTAATCACTAGAATGAGCCGAGTAGGATTTGATAATACTATCGGCTATTTAGAAGGAGGTTTTGACGCTTGGAAAGCAGATAATAGGGAAATCGATACACTACGTTCTATACCTGCCATAGAATTTGAGCAAGAAGTAACAAAGAACAAACTGCCTGTTTTTGATATGCGAAAACAAGGGGAATGGGACAACAGTCATTTATCTAGTGCAACTCACGTTTGCCTAAGCAGTATCCACGAACACTTAGCAGAATTTCCGAAGGATGAAAATTTCTATGTGCACTGTGCAGGAGGTTACCGCTCTGTGATAGCAGCATCTATACTTAAGATGCGTGGATACCACAATCTTACAGATGTAGCTGGCGGATATGATGCCATACAAAAAACTCACTTACCGAAAACAGAGGACCTTTGTCCAAACACTTTAAAGTAAAAACAACTTAATACTATCTTCGAGCGTTTAGAGCATAATGAACAAAGATTTACTAGTCAAGATTGGCCGATTAATACTCAGTTTCCTTTTCATTTTTGGGGCGGTGAGCAAGCTTATATCTATGCCGTTTTTTGATGGCATGGTAGCAGAACTATTACTAGGCCAAAACTACTTTGATAACCCAAGCGGAATGCTATGGATACAGTGGTTTACAAGAATACTGGTAGCCGCTGAACTTGTACTTGGTATAGCCATACTACAAAATAGGTGGTTTAAAAACCTAGTACTTCCCGCTACTTTGGGAATGCTCGTAATTTTTACCATTCATCTGTTTTACGAAGGATTCAAACAGGTCAATGGATTCACTGAAGGTAACTGCGGCTGTTTTGGAGACATATTACCCATGACCAATCTAGAGTCTATCATCAAAAATATCATCGGCATGGCCATAGGAGTATTCGTTTGGCTGAAATACAAAAAAGATAATGCGTTTGCTAGCTGGGTCGCTCCTACTTTCCTTGGAGTTATTACCTTATTTACGTTGAGCTTTGGGGTAAAGAGCTACGAGGCCAAAGTAATAGCCCCTTCGACTGAGGAATTGGGAATCACAGAAATGCCACAAGAAAATCATCCGATAGACACTGCGATGAACACAACATCTGAAGAGGAGGGAATGACTACAAAGCCCATTATCAAACTAAAGGAAGATAAACCAAAGGAAACAAATCCAGGGGTAGTTAAAAAAGCGACGCCTAGTGACAAAACACTTGAGTTATTGTACAAATATGCTCCTGCGATAGAGTCACAGAACTTAGCCTATGGATCTAAATTAGTATGCTTATTTAGCATGACGTGCAGCCACTGCCAAGAAGTCTATGCAGATCTAGTATCGATGAAATCAAGTGGTAAACTGCCAAATATCTACCTTGTAAACTACGGTACAGACTACGAACAAAACTATTTTTTCTCACAGGCAGGAAACATCAAATCTCCACATACACGTACAGAAGAATTTTCGAATTTCAAACGAATGCTAGAAGGCAAAACATATCCTCGAATGCTTTATGTGAAAGATGGCAAAATCGTAAAAGAGTGGGACGTAGACACCTATGAAAAAGTGGGATTTATGAAATATTTCGGCATAGAAAAACTAGAAAATAAAAAAGAGGGCGGACTACAACTAGAATTACAAGACGGAGCTAGCCCATGGTAGTGTGAAGAGACTTTTCTATATACTTTTCTACGTTCTTATCTTTATTTTCCTTACAGCCTTATCACAGATAGGCGGTATAGTTTTTCTATTATCCCTAGCTATTTCTAAAATAGTTAAACGAAATTTCACGGGTAAAACATTGGCTATTTTCATTCCTGTATATGTAGTATTTACATTCTTAGTTATTCCCTTCTCCGCATCTAAATTTGGAAGAACGAAAGTTAGTTACGCAACACCTGTAAATTACGGAACTGTATTACTCAACAGAAACTACGTGAAACCAGAAATAAACACAGTTCTCCGTAGGCTCGACGAAACACTGAAAGAAGAAAATTCAAATTTCAACATATATTTTTTAGATGCCAACTTTCCATTCTTCGATGGGTTCCCGTTACTTCCTCATCTTAGTCATAATGATGGCAAGAAATTAGATATCAGTTTAGTCTACGAAACACAAGATGGCGAAATATCAAATAAACAAAAGTCAGTAAGCGGATACGGGGTATTCGAAGGACCACAAAATGGGGAAACAGACCAAATAGCGAAATGTAAAGATGCTGGCTATTTTCAATATGACTTTCCTAAATTTTTAACCTTTGGACGCATCAATAAAGAGTTGAAATTTTCAGAAAAAGGAACGAAATTATTACTTGAGAGGATTATTGAATTTCATCCTATTGAAAAAATTTTTATCGAGCCTCACTTAAAGCAGCGTTTAAATCTAGATCACCCAAAAATTAGATATCACGGCTGCGGTGCCGTACGTCATGATGACCATATCCATATTCAAGTAAAGTAACGCTACCTCAACTTAAACTCTAAGCCTATTCTTACATTCTGAATAGTAGGTTTCTGCTTGTAACTACCTAGCATAGAGTTGAGTCCCATTCCATATCCGTAGCTATTCCATAGATTCCATCTTGGTGTGAGCCAATACTTAGCTCCTACTGCGGCATTGGCTTGTAGCAGTATTTTGGCTACATCTTCACTTGTGCTTAGATCTACTATCTCAGTACTAGGAAGCACAGTAATATCTGCATTTTTAAGTATTGCATAGTCACCTTTGGCACTTACTAAAAACGAAGTAGTGACACCCGCTTCTGCAAAGTAGCGGAGTCGTTTCTTGCCCAAGTTATACTGAAGGTTAAGCGGCACAGAGACATAGTTAAAAGATACATTACATCCTTCACAGATCTGATTAGTACTGCTTAACAGCGTGCTATCTACCTTCTCTTGGGTAATGAGTGCTACTCGTGTACCGCGAGGAGTTGTAGTATACTCTGCGTTGGATATTCGTGGAGCAGTGACATAGGTATACTCTTCTTGCGATTCAGTGTAATAGGTTTTCTCTCTTAGACTCAACATTGCAAGACCAGAACTTAGCATCCAATTGCCTTTTTTCACTCCTACATTTAGTCCGTAGTTGTATGCATTTTCTGTGTTCGATTTCCCTAGATTACTCTCCTCATCAGAGACATATTTAGGCAATACAGCATTCTTAGTATAATTTACATATCCAGCGTATGGACTTACATAGAATGAGAACTTTTTCTTCGTTGGAGTTTTCAGAAAATCAAGATGTTCAGCACCATTGGCACTCACTTCATATCCAAACCCATTAATCCCTATCCCATTAGTTCTAATCACATCTTGAAAATCTGGTTTCACCTGCGTTTCGGTTTCCGAAGAAGACTTCACATCTATGCTAGTAGTTTGAGTATTACCCAATGTACTTACAGCGAGAGGCTCGTAGTTTCTAAATCCATTATCGGTTGCATCTATGGTTGTGACACCAGCAGTAGTATTATCAGAGCTCTTTCCCTTAGAACCATCTACTCTTACAGTTCCTGTTTTCTGTTTATCAGCAGTTTTACTGGTTCGAGGAACACTTGCCTGTGCTGCTACTATAGCTATTCCCTTATTCGATAGCGGAGTACTGCTTTCTTCTGTTGCCAGCACTTTCCTGCTTTCATAGTCTGTGTTTGTCGGGTCCACATAAATCGGAGTTTCATTTTTTGCAGTATTCTCTTCATTATAAGCCACTACGAAAGGAGTATTCACCATATTAGCCTTATTTTGATTTATGAAATACCAGAGAACCACACTACTTATTAGTAGCACACTCCCTAGACCTAGGAGTAACTTATAGCGGGCTATAAAGCCTACTTTTTTACCACCGAGCATTCCCTCCATGGCAGCCCAACTAGCATCGGAGTACTCCATCCCCTTGCCGTCTAAGCCTTTCTTAAATATATCATCTATGTTACTCATCCTCTTATTTCTAAAGATTTCTGTTCCTTTATTTGCTGCTCTTCCAGCATTGTTTTTAATTTTTTGCGTGCGTCACTTACGTGCCATTTGCTCGTACCTTCAGAGATGCCCAAGTAATCTGCTATTTCCCTATGCTTGTATCCATCTATAGCGAAGAGATTAAACACATGTTGAGTGACCTCTGGAAGTTTTCTTAAAATTTTTCTCAAATCTTCTTCCCCTAGATTACTCTCCGCTGTGTTAAAGTCTACTCCTACTGGTCCATCGTCATAATCCATAAGGTGTATATGAGCGATATACTTCTTTTCTTTTCTAAATTCATCTATTAAGTGATTTACCAAAATATTCCTTATCCAAGTAGCTAAGGCGTATTGATTATCATACTTTTTCAAGTTTTTTAATACCCTATAGAAGCCACCATTCATTCGCTGTAGAGCCTCATCCTCATTATGGGTATACCGCAGAGCTATACTACTCATGAGCGGAAAATATCGCTTATACAGCTCGTTCTGCGAACGCCTGTCCTGCTTTATACATCCTGCTATGAGTTGCTGCTCTGTCATCTGTTTTTCTAAACCTAAAAAGAAGGAGCCTTGTGTATACTCCTTCCCCTATTTAGATACTAGCTTCCTATTCGTTTATATAGAGTTTAATATTTTTTGATTGGTTGCCTGCACTTACATTCAAGAAGTATGTCCCATTGGGTTGTGCAGTCATGTCTATGCTATAATTATTAGCTCCTGATAAGCCACTTAGCTCAGTACTCAATACTTCTTGTCCCAAGCTATTTATAGCTCGTATATATACTTCTTCTGAAGCTCTTAGGTTTAGCTTTATAGCAAACAAACCATTACTAGGATTAGGATACACACTTAGCTCATTGATAAGGTCTATGTCTGCAGTGTTTAGTAGATCTTTTTCATCTACTACCGTAATACCGAAACCATCTCTCTTCAGTAGATTGCCATTAGAGTCTAGCCCTATACTATCGCAATAGGTGCTTGAGCATCCAGCTGCTGAATCAGAAATAGTAAGGCATAAATTATACAACCCAAACGTACTATACTGATGTGTAGGATACTGTGCAGTAGATGTACTTCCATCTCCAAAACTCCAAGAGTAATTCGTAGCAGAAGTAGTCCCTGTACTATTATTTATGATGTAAATATTATACAGATTATTGGTATCTACACCTAGATAGTAAGATGCTTGGCAGTTTACACCTGTAAGGCTAATGGTATCTCCTGTATAGCCGCAGGGCGTAGAATCTGCTCTGTATACAGTATAGTAAACCGAAACACTACCACTACCTGTGAAAGTATGCGTAGCAGACACTCCACTATAGTTAGTAGTAGAACTACCTTCATATATCTCCCAAGTAGCATATCCGCCTGTCGGAGGGTTGCTTCCATAGAAGTAGTATCTATTACCATTGGTACTATCTATGGTATAGCTCATAGAAGGAGTGCAGCCTGATGTATTGCTTCCTACGATAACAGTAGTACAAAAAGTATCACAAACTATAGGTAAGTTAAGACTATCGTACCCTGTGAATACCGTAAGACAAGCAGTATATGTGCCTGCTGCGGAGTAGGTATGGGTAGGATACGGTGCGTTAGAAGTACTACTATCTCCAAATGTCCATAAAAATCCTAAGGTAGTATCAGAATTATGATAAAAAAACACAGGGTATGAACTAGCACTCATATTCAAAGAATCTACAGTATATGTAAAGCTCGCATCGCAATTTGAGGTTGAGCTACCTTGTATGTAGAGACTCCAACACATTGTATCGTTACAAATACTTACAGTATCTTCTATATACAAGCAAACTGTGTAATATTGATTTGTGGCATATGTCCGAGTTGGATTTGATGCAGTAGAAGTACCACCATCACCAAAAGACCATTCTAGGTAATAGCCATTTGCACTATAGGATGAGTCAAAGAAATAAACCGTGCTATCTACTATATTGAAATATCCATTTGCTTGGCAAGAAGTAGTATTCCCTTGCACATAAATTGTTTGACAAACAGAGTCACATAAATTTCCTGAGCTATCATAGGTAGTTAAACACACGGTCTGGTAACCAATGGTATTGAAAGTGTGACTTGGGTTATACAAGTTAGAACTGCTACTGCCACCAAACCACCAGTAAGCCGTCACTGCATTCGTAGAGGTATTATTAAAATTCAGTTTATACGCGTTAGAAGCGTCTACAGAATAGTTAAATGAAGCACTACATGTACTTGTCGAATTGCTTACAGAAGTGATAGTCACAGTATAACAGGCAGTATCATTGCAATTAGCAATAGTATCGTATATAAATAAGCACGCTGAATATGTTCCATTTGCTGTATATGTATGAGAAACTTGTGTCCCATAGCTGCCACTGGTGCCATCTCCAAACGACCAATAGGCTTCATGCCCATTTACGCTGTAAGACGAATCATAAAAGACAGCAGATGCTGCACTCTGAGTGAAGTAGCCATAGGCTGCACACTGTGCTTGAGCATAGTGACCTAAAAAAGCCATGAATCCGGTAATAAGTATTGATTTTAATTTCATAATTGTTATAAATGTACCTCTATATACGTGAGTGTTTTACAAATGGTTGGGTGCAAATAAAAAAAATATCCATTTAACTTTCTTTGTACAAATCTAAGCCCAAAAATATAGGCGAATTAGAATGTAGCTCGATGAGCATAATGGACTAAACAAACTCAAGTAGAAATGGGATTTATAGCTGATTAAGACGTGTAGCAGCAGTGTTTCCATGTATGTAGATCTTAGTGCTGACCATTAGTTTAGTAAGGCAGTCTATGGCAAACTGACTTTTAACTTCATCGTAAAATTCTCTTCTAAGAAAAGTATCTTTTAGAACAATATCTAGGGTGCTTTAACTTTCCAAAAGTGACAAGAAAAAGATTAATCCCTTTTATAGGATAAACTTTAGATGGATATCTTCGTGCTAATGAAGAAAATATTGGCATTCACAGTTTTGGTGGTACTTGCGACCTCCACTTTTGCACAGGACAAAGGTTTCTATTACGGGACACGACTTAGCTTGGGTGAGTCTAACCTCATAGGCGGGCAACTTGACAATACTACAGGTAAGTTGTTTTGGCAGGCAGGTGCTGCGTCTGCTTATCAGTTTACCGAAAACATTGGGCTTACGGCTGACTTCCTTTTGTCAGGAAAGGGAACAAAGAACAATGATGAAGTAACCACCAGTGGTGGTATATGGGGTGATCGCACATATAAATATGACGAAAAAGTAAGTCTACTTAGTGGAGACGTCCCTATTGCCATAAAATTCAGTATAAATATTCAAAAACTATATCTCAAGGTATATGGCGGCCCAAGTGTCAATTTCCAATTCGCAGGATTTCATACTAAAGAATATGAAGATGCTGATTACAATAACGAGAATGGTTTTGACAATAAACAAATCACTTCTTTAGAAACTATGAATCTTGGCTGGGTATATGGAGCTGGATTTGATGTAGAATCAGGCGATGGTAGATTGTTTTTCTTAGACTTCAGACTTGGCAATTCGCCAAAGGCCATTGCTACCATAAATGGCAAAGGTGTGAGAAATACCTATATGGGGCTTAGTGCTGGATACTTATTCCACTAAGTCATCTGATAGAATTCGACTATAGATTGTTGTTAAAAGATCTTATCTAATAAACAAAAAAAGCAGAGTCACTTCCGGTGCTTCTGCTTTTTTTTGCTATTTGAGAGGGTTAGCCTTTACGGCAAATACCATATCTGCAGATATGTCGATGTCATTTGTCATTGATTTATCCTGTACCGCTTTTACTCTGAGACTAAACTTGTCTTTCTTGATATACTCCGCTAAATCAATACCATCTGCGTTCAAACTTATTGAGGATACTCCATTTGATATATTCTCAATAAACGCATATCGCTGTTCTTCTAATCCGTCCGCATTGATATACAAATAAATATCCTTTAAGAAATCGAAATTTTGATTGTCTGGAGAGGTGATGCTGAGCCTTAGCGACTCCAATTTAATTTCCTTTATTTTATCTTTTCGGGTATCATTTGCCTCAAATTCTGCTTCTGAGTTAGACGATATATCCGGCGTAAAAAAATCAAATGGAAGGTTTAACCCGCTTCCAGCTTGTATAGTGAAACTAGTATTGTAGTCCATGTTGAATTTAATCCCTATTCCATCCTTGTTACAACTAGAAAAAACTATTGTGCTTAAAGCTAGTATTGCGTATAAATATTTCATCAATGCAAAGTTAAACGCATTGCTTAAATGTATGTCCTTACATTGTCTTATCTAGATTAAAAACGGATTCATCCTCAATATATTTTGTCTCACAACCTTATACGAGACCTCAATCCTTTTGGATCTAACGAAAAACAGAACGCACGAAAAAACAGCCATTACCTACTGTATGTCAGCATTTTAAAAATATAAATTAATTAAGACTAAAGGAACACTTAGTCTTTGAGCCCTTGCTGCCATGCCCAAGCATGCTTCATCATATCATTGATATCGTATGCTGCAGACCAGCCTAATACTTTATTTACCTTAGAAGTGTCAGCGTATATTTGCTCTATATCTCCTCCTCTTCGTGGGCCTATTTTATAGTTGAGTTTTAGGTTATTCACCTTTTCAAAAGCCTCAATAACTTCTAATACAGTAGATCCATTACCTGTTCCTACATTAAACTCATCTACTCTTGTTTTCATTTTAGAGGAATAGGCTAACGCCTTCACATGAGCTTTAGCCAGATCTACTACATGAATATAATCACGCACACAGGTGCCATCCTTGGTTGCGTAGTCATTACCAAATACCGTTAATTCTTTTCTTAGTCCTGCTGCTGTCTGAGTAATGTATGGCACTAGATTATTGGGTATGCCCAGCGGCAACTCTCCTATCTTAGCACTCGGATGTGCTCCTACGGGATTGAAATATCGTAATAAAATAGATTTAAATTCTTTATGCTTCGCAAAGTCATGGATAAGATCTTCTCCTAGTATCTTAGTAGTTCCGTATGGACTTTCTGCTTTTTGTATGAGCGTATTTTCTGTGACTGGTAAATCTGTTGCTGCCCCATATACGGTACAACTAGATGAAAATATAAGATTAGAGACATTATGCTTGTCCATAGCACTTAGCAAGGAAATAAGTCCAGAGACATTATTCTGATAGTACATAATTGGATGCTCTACCGACTCCCCCACAGCCTTATGAGCCGCAAAATGGATCACTCCGTCAAACTGATGTTTCGCAAACAAAGATTCTAAAACATTACTATCCGTTACATTCGCTATGAGAAGCTCTAAGGATTTGCCTGAAATAACTTCTATGCGAGCCTTAACTTCCTCCTTAGAATTATTGAGGTTATCTAATACTACCACGTCATATCCTGCTGACTGAAGCTCCACTACTGTATGACTACCAATATACCCCAATCCACCTGTTACTAGTATTTTTTGCATTGCGAAGGCAAATATAATGGATTCGTATGTTGCCAAAACCTAACAACCTTTTGTTTCAAATAGTATATCGAAATTTCATTTTAGGCACCCTCAGACACAACCCCTTTGATTTTAAGATTATTAGTATCAACTTTGTCCTTTAGACTTTACATGAAAAAATATACTGTTTTAGTTACGATTAGCTTCTTATTAATCTATTCGTTTGTAGGTGCTCAAAATCCTACATTTACAACAAGTGGGGACCTTTGCACTGCTAAGACTATCACCTTCTCTACTCCTTTTAATCCTCCCATAGGCACTGTAGAGTCCATTCATTGGGATTTTGGCACTGGTATTTTGAGTGATACAGTGTTACAAAACGTAGTGCCATTTGCTCCAGCATCATTCAATTATACCCAACTTGGAGACTATTTCGTTACTGTGACTGTAACTTCTACCAATGGCTCCAAGCATGTGGGTAGTAGAGCCATTTTCATTAACCCTACCCCTATGGCTATAATTGATTTAGCAGTTCCATGTTTTCCGAGCTCTGTAGTCTTTAAAGATTTTTCTACTGTATCTAATGGTACTATTAATAGCAGACTTTGGAGTGTGAACGGAATTGCCAACACAGATCAGACTTTCATCTTTGACCCCGTAATACAAGGCAGATATAGTGTGCAATTAGACGTGACTACTGACAAAGGATGCAAGTCCTCCCTTACAAACATTTTCGACTATACCGAAGCTCCAATATTGTCTATTATTCCTTCAGGTACATTAACCGTTTGCGAAGGCGATTCGGCTACTTTATTAGTCTCTGGAGCTAGCTCTTTTATATGGAACACAGGAGCAACTTCGTCCAGTATTAGAGTAGGAGATGCCGGATTCTACGCTGCCATTGGGTATACAGGTAATCAGTGCAGCTCCACAGATAGTATAGAGGTAGTATATGTTCCTAATCCTATAGCGTCTGCAGGTACTGACCTTACCCTAAAGTTAGGTGAAAAAACCACCTTGCAAGGTTCTGGCGGACTCAGATACTCCTGGTCTCCGACAGATTTTCTTTCAGACGCATATGACGCCAATGCAGATGCCTCGCCTAATAATACAACCACTTACGTATTGACAGCAGTAGACCAAAATGGATGCTCAGATAAAGATAGTCTTACCATCACAATAGATACAGAAACTACTGTACCCATCCATAATATGATAACTCCAAATGGGGATGGATTCAATGACAAATGGGACTTATCTAATGTGCCTCAGATAGAGAATTCAAGCATACACGTGTTTAATCGATGGGGATGGGAAGTTTTTAAATCAGAAGAATACAAACACGACTGGCAAGGAACTTTTAACAATGAAAAACTAGCTGATGGTAGTTATGTATACGTGATCCAATTTGAAAATTCGAATTTCGAAACTTTACGGGGCGTTTTAGAAATACTAAGCAACACTCAAAAATGAAAAAAATATTAATCGCACTACTTTGTGTTGCAAGTTATGGCGTGGTATCTGCACAGCAATTGCCCCTCTTCAGTCAATACTATTTCAATTCATTCATATATAACCCTGCACATACAGGTCAAGAAGCAGAAACTACCTTTGGATTGGTCGGCAGGAAACAATTCACTGGGCTAAGTAGCAGCATAGGTACATACGCAGCTACATTACAGTCTAGAAACAAAGAATCTCAATCAGGATTTGGGCTATATGCATATAATGATCAGGCAAATCTTTTCAGAACCAATTCTATATCTGGCAGCTATGCATACCATATACCGCTAAGTAAAGAGAGAACTTTGAGCTTTGGTTTGGCTCTAACAGCATTAGATCATAAGTACAATGCATCTAACTTTTATTTAATAAATCCAGAAGACCCCATCGTTGCACTACTTGGCGAAGAAGGCGGATTCACAGTAGATGCAAATGCAGGTATGAATATCGATTTTGGGAAATTTTCTATGGGAATAGCAAATCTTCAAATGCTCCAAAACCAAGAAGCTTTTAAAAACAATGCTAACAGTAAAAGTCTTTATACTCTAGCTAATCACTGGATTTTTAATGCAGGATATAAAATAGATATCAATGAAAATCTAGCGTTAAATCCTTTTTTACTTTATAGAAAAACACAAGCAGCTCCGGGACAAGTGGATCTAAACTTATTCCTAAACTGGGCCGATAAAGGATACGCTGGGATAGCCTATAGAGATGGGATGTCGTTTAGCACTATGCTAGGCGTTACGGTTAATAAAAATACAACTTTAGGCTACTCTTATGACATCACTACTAATAAGCTTAGAACTGCTCTCGGCAACACACACGAGGTTGCTTTGCGTTTTGCACTAGGTAAAAAAGTGACTGCAGCACAAGGTGAAGACATCTTATCTAGCACTCAGAAAACAGACTACGAAACTAGAATCACTGAATTAGAACAGAAAGTATCTACGCTTAAAACCACAGCACCTTCAAGAATAGACACCTTAGTAATAGAAAAAGTGAGAGTGAAAGAGGTACCAGTAACAAAAGAGATACTCCCCCGCACGCCAGAAGATGTAGTAATAGAGTCAGTCAAACGTAATGCTAAGCCACCAGAGACTGGTGTCAAAATGCAGTTTTATGTTATTGCAGGATCTTTTGCTAACTCTATTGCAGCTAACTCTTACATTAGCACCTTAGCAGAAAAAGGGCACCAAGGATATCAAAAATACGATGATACGAGCGGTAAATATTATGTGCATATAGGCAAGTTCAGTGCTAAGCCAGATGCGGTGAATCTGATACAAGATAAAAAAGATAGTGGATTGCCTCTTTGGGTAAAAACTATGTAGAGCGGGCTAAGCTCGCAAAACCATTTTGTAATGTTGAATGCCCGCTTCTTCGAACTGTGGGCCTACAGCTTCAAATCCTAATTTAGCATAAAAATCTACCACTTGTACTTGAGCATGCAAGTACACGTGGTCTTCAGTATGAAGTAGATCTAAGCAATGACGTACCAAATTTTCGCCCACATTGTGCCCTCTGTATTCTTTTAATACTGCAAAACGTTCAAGTTTGGTTCCTTTATCGGTATTTCTAAATCTGCAAGTACCGACTACTTTACCTTCTACTTCTGCAGCTAAATGAAAACTAGAAGTCTCGTATTCATCGTACTCTTCTTCTTCGCTCACTTCTTGTTCTAACACAAAAACCTCTCGCCTCACACCAAAAATAGCTTTACGCAGTTCTGCACTATTTGCTGGTTGTATAATTATACTTTTAGCCATTAGAAATACAAAGGTAGGTATTAAAAAAAATGTACTTTTGCCCACTAAACAAAGAATTAAACGGAAGTGTATTTTAAACCTTTTTTACAAAGTTGGAATGCATTACTAGAATGAATATATGAGTTGGTTTAAGCGAGTAAAAGAAGGAATACTTACCAAGACACAAGATAAAAAACCCACTCCTGATGGCTTGTGGTATAAGTGTGCGGAGTGTAAAAAACCCATAAGTACCAAGGAATTTGAGCAAAATTTATGGGTATGTCCACATTGCGAAAATCACGCTAGGATAGGTTCAAAAGAGTATTTCGAAATTCTATTTGATGAAGGAAAGTTTATTGAGTTAAATCCTAATTTATTTTCAGGAGACCCATTAAACTTTGAAGATACTAAACCTTACCCCGATCGCTTAGTGCTATCTAAGAAAAAAAGTGGACTTAATGACGCTGTGCGTACTGGTATAGGTAAAATAAATGGCATAAAAGTAAGCATGGCGGTTATGGATTTTGCTTTTATTGGCGGATCTATGGGCAGTGTAGTAGGAGAGAAAATAGCAAGAGCGATAGACAAGGCATTAGAAGAGAAAATACCAATGATTATCATCTCTAAAAGTGGAGGGGCTAGAATGATGGAAGCTGCATTTTCACTTATGCAAATGGCTAAAACAAGTGCCAAGTTAGCGTTATTAGATGAGGCAAAACTTCCTTATATAAGCATACTTACAGATCCTACTACAGGAGGTATTACTGCCTCTTTTGCTATGTTAGGAGATGTAAATATAGCAGAACCAAAAGCCCTTATCGGGTTTGCTGGACCACGGGTTATAAAAGAAACCATCGGCAAAGATTTGCCAGAAGGTTTCCAACGTTCCGAGTTTTTGCAAGAGAAAGGTTTTATAGACTTTATAGTAGAACGTAAGGATATGAAAGATAAAATATTTGAGGTACTCTCTATATACGCAGTGCACAAACGTGCAGAAAAAGATCAACAAGTATTAACTAAAATAACTAAATAATAAGAGAATGAACTTTCCGGAAAATTTAAAATACACAAAGGAACACGAGTGGGTATCTATAGACGGTGATATAGCCACAGTAGGTGTTACAGAATTTGCTCAAGGCGAACTAGGTGATATCGTTTTTGTAGAGCTAGACACAGAAGGCGAAACTATGGACCAAAATGAAGTTTTTGGCACCATAGAAGCTGTAAAAACGGTATCGGACTTATTCATGCCATTAAGTGGAGAGATTATAGAGGTAAATAGCGGATTAGAAGATGCACCAGAAAGCGTAAACGAGTCTCCATACGAAAATGGCTGGATGATTAAGATAAAACTATCTGATCCATCTGAGCTAGACGAAATGATGGATGCTGCTTCTTACAAAGAATTGATTGGACAGTAAATGATATGCGGCTCAGAGGAGCTCAATATATAGCAGCGGCGTGGTCGGCTCTTATAGCATCATCCTGTTTAGTGCCAGCCTCCACTTTTAAAGTGTTTACTTATGATAGCCTTTTTCAGCTAGATAAGATTCTACATTTTACCCTTTACTTTATTTTTACAGTGTTGTGGTCTATTGCTTTTAAGGTAATTACCGCCCGACAAAAATATGTTTTGCTGTTCACAGGAATAGCATTTGGAGTTCTAATAGAAATGCTGCAAACTATCATGTCGCTGGGCAGAAGCTATGAGTTAGGTGACATCATTGCCAATACCACAGGATGTGTATTAGGCGTTTTATCTATGTCGTACATAAAGCATAAATTGCCGTTGATAAAAAAGTATTTACCTTTTATGAGTAAACTGTATTAAACATTAAATAAATCAGTAATTTTGAAATAATCATTATGCAAGTAAAAAAGTATTCAAAACCGGAAGTAAAAAACAAACGTATAGACTTCTTCTTGGTGGGTCTTTCGCTTTCTTTATTCGTCGTTTTAGGAGCATTTTCTTGGACTGTATATGATGCAGTGCCAGATGGCCTAAACAACATAATAATAGAAGAGGACCTAGTAGTGATGGAAAAGACTGTGCAAGAGAGAAAACCACCACCACCTCCACCACCGCCAGAGATAGAAGTGGTAGAAGATGACGAGGAGATAGAAGAAGAGCAACCTGAGATAGAAGAAAATGAGTTAGATCAAAATGATGCTATCGAGGAGTATGTGCAAGAGGAAGAAGAGCCAGAAGAAACCAATGAAATTTTTGAAATGTTTGACGTTGCAGAAAAAGCTAGTTTCCGAGGTAGTGATGATGCGTTGCAACGTTTCATTGCAGAAAACATAACCTACCCTCCAATGGCACTAGAAAATGACATGCAGGGCACTATAAACCTAATGTTTGTAGTTGATAAACAAGGTAGAGTAAAAGATATTCAAATCTTAGGAAATAAAAAAGGTTTCGGACTAGAAGATGAAGCTATACGTGTGTTAAAATTGACATCTGGAAACTGGTCTCCTGCCAAGCAAAGAGACAAACCTGTGAATATGCGTTTTAGAATCCCAGTAAAATTCCAAATATTCTAAATACCCTCTTTAATAATACTTAAATTCAAGTCGTAAATGCAACCCCTAGATTAAGAGGTATAGGGTGTAATAAAAATAGCGGATTAGGGGCTAGCCCCTAATCCGCTACGGAAAATGTTACTACCTTTACTTCTCTTCAAAAAGTTGTAAAAATG
>JBDNFQ010000186.1:0-11427 GCA_041689715.1 Bacteroidia bacterium | reverse complement strand
GCACATTTCTCTATCAACCAATCTATTTCTTCTTGGCTATCGGTATAGAAATTATTGATAGCCACAACTCTTTGTAGACCAAATTTGCCCATATTTTCGATGTGCTTTTCTAGATTTACAAAACCTGCTTTTACTCTATCTAAGTTAGCATCATTATATTCTTCTTTTGGCGACCCACCGTGATGGCGAAGAGCTCTGATAGTAGCTACTATCACTACTGCTTTAGGTTTTAGTCCTCCGTATCCACATTTTATATCTAAGAATTTCTCTGCACCTAAGTCAGCACCAAAACCAGCTTCTGTCACTACGTAGTCTGATAAACTCATTCCCATTTTAGTAGCTATGATGGTGTTAGTTCCTTGAGCAATATTAGCAAAAGGTCCACCGTGAATGATAGCAGGGTTATGCTCTAGTGTTTGTACTAGGTTAGGTTTGATGGCATCTTTCAGAAGCAATGTCATTGCCTTTTCAGCATTCAGATCACGAGCGTATATCGGCTTTCTATCCATCGTATATCCTATGAATATGTTGCCTAGCTTCTCCTTCAAATCGTCTATATCTTTAGCCATACAAAGTATCGCCATCACCTCACTAGCAGCAGTGATATTAAATCCATCTTGACGAGGAATTCCATTTCCTGTACCACCTAGACCGATAGTGATATCACGTAGAGCACGGTCATTCATATCTATCACTCGTTTCCAAATAATGGTACGTGGATCTATGCCTAGGCTACGCGTTTTACTCTGAATATTATTATCAATTAAAGCACTTAGTAGGTTGTTTGCTTTTTCTATAGCCGAAAAATCTCCAGTAAAGTGAAGATTGATATCTTCCATAGGTACTACCTGTGAGTGGCCGCCACCAGCTGCTCCACCTTTTATTCCGAACACAGGACCTAGTGATGGCTCACGAAGTACTACCACAGATTTCTTGCCTATTTTGTTTAGACCTTCATTCAGGCCTATAGATACAGTCGTTTTCCCCTCGCCTGCAGGAGTAGGAGTAAGTGCTGTTACCAGTATTAAATTACTCTGTGCTATTTTGTCTTCATTGATGAGATTTAGAGGCAACTTGGCTTTGTATTTTCCGTATTGCTCTAGGTCATCTTGGTCAATATTTAGCTTGGCAGCAATTTCGTTGATGTGCTGCATTTTTACTTTTTGGGCTATGTCTAGATCAGTCATGATATCTTGTAAGTAGAGCGAATATAAGAATAGCTTTTGCTCTCTAATGACTAGACACTTTCTAAATGGTTAATTTTGAATTCATGTGTAAGCATATTTTAACAGTATTTTTCGCTTTTGGCGTTATGTGTTGTTCCTCTACTACAGAGGTAAACCTCATGGCAAAAGAGGGAGTAAGTGCCACCTCTAAAACATATCTATCCCTTGGAGATAGCTATACTATCGGAACTTCGGTTGTCTTTTCAGAAAACTTTCCTAATCAGCTAGCAGATAGCATACTAGCTAAAACGGGAGATTCGCTGCTAGTTAAGATTATAGCTCAAAACGGGTGGCGTACAGACGATTTACAAGGAGGAATAGAACGTGCCGATTTAGATGAAACGTATGATGTTGTCTCTCTGCTCATTGGAGTCAATAATCAGTATCAACGAAAGCCAATAGCAGATTTTGAAAGAGACTTCCGTAGTTTGTTAGATAGTGCTATCAAGTATTCAGGTGGGGAGAATGATCACGTTTTTGTTGTTTCCATTCCTAACTATGGTTACACACCTTTTGGGGCAGATAAGAAGGAAGAAATCACAAGAGACTTGGCATTATTTAATGCTAGGAGCAAGACCATCTGCAAAGAATACGGAATAGACTTTTATAATATTACAGATATCTCATTAGAAGCAGAGACTAACGCAGAGTTTAGAGCCAAAGATGATTTGCACCCATCAGGAACCCAATACGCCGCTTGGGTAAGTTCATTTTTGGATGAGGTGATGAGGAAGTTGGAGTGAGGGGTTTATCTACAGAATGAGACGCCCATCAGCTTTCATTTCATTTTTCTTCTCCTCGAAAATCTGATCTAGACGCTTGGCACTTATACCCCTGTTTATTCCTTCTGGTATGGCATTACGTAGATAAAGGAGCACGGTATCTACCAACTCTTTACCCAACTAACTAATAACTCCCATCTCCTTACCCACTTTCACAAACGCAGCAATGGCTTTGTCTATGTGATGTTGCTCGTGAGCAGCAGAAAGTTGTACGCGTATTCTTGCTTTACCTTTAGGCACTACAGGGAAATAGAATCCTACTACGAATATGCCTTCTTCTAGCATTTTAGCAGCCATTTCTTGAGCTATATTAGCATCATACAGCATCAAAGGAACTATAGGATGCACACCAGGTGTGATGTCAAAACCAGCTTCTGTCATTTTATCACGGAAATAAGTGGTATTGTATTCCAGCTTATCTCTAAGCTCTGTAGTTTCACTTAGCATATCTAATACTGCTATACTAGCACCTACTATACTTGGAGCTAGCGTGTTAGAAAATAGATAGGGACGACTTTTCTGACGAAGCATTTCTATTATTTCTTTTTTACCAGAAGTAAATCCACCACTTGCACCACCTAGTGCTTTGCCTAGAGTACCTGTGATTATTTCTATTTTACCCATCACTCCACAGTGCTCATGTGTACCACGTCCTGTTTTTCCTAGAAAACCAGAACTATGGCATTCGTCTATCATTACACTTGCATTGTATTTTTCTGCTAGTGCTACTATCTTATCCAGTTGAGCTATAGTACCGTCCATAGAGAATGAACCATCTGTTACAATCACACGATTTCGCTGAGCCTGAGCAGCTATAAGTTGCGTCTCCAGATCTTCCATATCATTGTGCAGGTATCTGTATCGTTGTGCTTTGCAAAGTCTCACACCATCTATAATACTAGCGTGGTTTAGAGCATCTGAGATGATAGCATCTTCTGCATCAAGAAGAGGTTCGAATAAGCCTCCATTAGCGTCAAAAGCAGCAGCGTAAAGGATAGTGTCTTCCGTACCCAAGTACGCAGATATTTTACGTTCTAGTTCTTTGTGTATGTCTTGTGTACCGCAGATAAATCGTACAGAACTTAAACCGTAGCCATGTGTATCTATAGCATCTTTAGCAGCTTGTATCACCTTAGGATGTGAGCTAAGTCCTAGGTAGTTATTAGCACAAAAATTAATTACATCACCTGCGGAATCAGTTTTTATATCAGCACCTTGAGGTGTGGTAATTATTCGCTCTTTTTTATAAAGTCCGGCTTCTTTTATGTCGGATATTTCTTGCTTTAATTTGGCTTGTAAAGTTTCGTACATGTGCTTTTGTAATTTTAGTGGGGGCAAACATACAAGTCTTTACAATGTGGTGCAATAGATAAAAAAATCTGCCACCAAAAGAGGAGATAGTGATGTCAATACTGCAGAGCTTCTGATAAAATCGGGCATAATGCCGACAAATGTCTGAAAACAAAAGAACTAATTAGGTGGCATAGTGGTTGTATCATTATTCTTGTAAAGACTAAAACGATTCAATGTCGAACGAACAAAAAAAAGGCAATAAGCCTAACAATCAGAACAATACCCCAAATCCTTTTGACAACAAAAAGCCAAAAGGACCAAAATCTAAGTTTAATCCTGTTTGGATATATGCCATTTTAGCAGTAGCGTTTTTAGGGTTAACTTTTTTAAATCCCGGTAGCGGCACGAAAAAATCAACTGGCGAAGTTCTAAAAATGATTAAATCTGGTGACGTTGCTAAGATTAAAGTAGTCAATAGAAGTAAAGCTGAAATTTATTTAACGGACGACGCTAAGAAAGCTACTGAGTATAAAAAAGATGTAAGTGAAAGTAAATTTGGGTCAACGGACCTAAGTCCAACGTACTTTCTATCTGACATAGGACCTGAAGATAAGTTTGACGAGAAGGTGCAGCAAGCTCAGGTAGACTTGCCAGCCAGTCAACGCTTTGAGGTTTCATGGTCTATAGAGCAGAGCATATTCGATAGTCCATTAGTTCAGATCCTACTTTATGTGGCAATTTTCGGACTTATATGGATGTTTATAATGCGTCGTATGGGCGGCGGAGGCGGTGCAGGAGGAGGCGGTCAACTTTTCAGTATCGGTAAGTCTAAGGCTCAACTTTTTGATAAGGATACCAAAGTAAACGTAACCTTTAAGGACGTAGCCGGACTAGAAGGAGCTAAAGAAGAGGTGATGGAAATTGTAGATTTCCTTAAAAACCCTAAGAAATATACTGATTTGGGAGGTAAGATACCTAAAGGAGCACTACTAGTAGGCCCTCCAGGTACGGGTAAAACATTGCTAGCAAAAGCAGTAGCAGGTGAGGCTGATGTGCCTTTCTTTTCACTTTCAGGTTCAGACTTCGTGGAGATGTTTGTAGGAGTAGGAGCTAGTAGAGTGCGTGATCTTTTTAAACAAGCTAAAGAAAAAGCCCCGTGTATTATTTTTATAGATGAGATAGATGCCATAGGTAGAGCTCGTGGTAAAAATGCAATGCAAGGCGGAAATGATGAGCGTGAGAATACACTAAACCAACTGCTTACCGAGATGGATGGCTTTGGTACTGATACTGGGGTTATAATGCTCGCAGCAACTAACAGAGTGGATATTTTGGACTCTGCATTACTTAGAGCCGGTAGATTTGACCGTCAGATATATGCAGATATGCCAGACCTCAATGAGCGTCGCGAGATATTTGAAGTACATCTAAAACCTATTAAAGCAGAAAAAGATCTAGATGTAGATTTCTTAGCACGTCAAACACCCGGTTTTAGTGGAGCAGACATAGCTAACATGTGTAACGAAGCGGCACTTATAGCTGCTAGATACGATAAAAAGCAAGTTGAGAAACAAGATTTCTTAGATGCTGTAGATCGTATTATTGGAGGATTAGAAAAGAAAAATAAGATTATCACTCCAGAGGAAAAACGTGCGGTAGCTGTGCACGAAGCAGGTCACGCTACCATTAGCTGGATGTGTGAGCACGCTCACCCACTCATTAAGGTAACTATAGTTCCTAGAGGTAGAAGTTTAGGTGCGGCATGGTATCTACCAGATGAGCGTCAGATTACACGTACAGAGCAGATGCTAGATGAGATGTGTGCTGCCTTAGGTGGCAGAGCAGCGGAGAAAGTTGTGTTTGACAAGATTTCAACTGGAGCTCTAAGCGACTTAGAAAAAGTAACCAAGCAAGCGATGGCTATGGTAAGTATCTATGGTCTTAATGACAAGATAGGTAATGTATCGTACTATAATATGGATCAAGGATTTAGCAAGCCATTTAGTGAGAAGCAAGCTGCACTAATGGATGATGAGATTAAGAAACTCACAGACGAGCAGTATGCACGTGCCATCAAAATACTATCTGAAAATAAAGATAAGTTACTTGCTCTAGCAGATCAACTTTTAGAAAAAGAAGTCATATTCAAGGAAGACCTAGAGAAAATATTTGGAATGAGTGCTAGTGATGCAGTAGCTAAGGCTAAAGAACCTATACTACCTATAGTAGCAGTAGCAGAAGAGAAATCAGATGTTGACGCTG
Organism: Bacteroidia bacterium; assembly: GCA_041689715.1. Lineage (GTDB taxonomy): Bacteria > Bacteroidota > Bacteroidia > NS11-12g > UBA9320 > UBA9320. The sequence goes on along the minus strand of JBDNFQ010000186.1, from coordinate 5,864 downwards.
TTTTAGAAGAGGTGAAGGGTGAAGAGGAGACAGGAGAATAAGAGTATTTATAAACGCATAATTAAAAAGGGTTTGCCATTGGCAAGCCCTTTTTAATTATGCAAAAAATCTTGTAATTAGATATTCTGCTAAGAATCAATAAAGTAGGGAACGGGTCAGCAAATTTCCACGTTTATCGTAGTAGGCTATAAGTGGGAATCCCACTTCAGATGGAGTGATTTGATATTGATAGGAAGGAAAAGGAACACTCCTCCTTTCAATGATTTTCTCAATACTCAAAAATAATCCAATAAAAAAGGCTCGCTAGAAGTGAGCCTTTTTGACAAGAGTGTTACTCTGGTTTCATCTTAGTATTCATATACTTAGCCACCTCTTCAGGCACTAGGTATTTTATACTTCGGCCCATACGCACAAGACCACGCACATAGCTAGCAGATATATTCAGCATAGGACCTTTCATTACGCGTACTTTTTGATTTTTGGCAAACTCGCCACCTGGGAAACCCTCTCTGAAATAAGATAGAATTTCGTACTCCATTAGTATTTCTTCGTGATCCTTCCACTTTTCTAAGTGTTGCAGATTATCGGTACCTAGTATCAACTGAAACTCAGTCTTAGGGTGCATTTCTTTGATTTTCTTTAGTGTATATGCACTGTAAGAAGGTATAGGCATACTAAACTCTACATCTTCTACTCTAAACTTATCATTACCTTTAATGGCTAGCTTTACCATATTCAGTCTATGGTCGGCATCCATTATGTCTTTTCCTTTTTTCAAAGGATTTTGCGGAGAAACCACAAACCATACTTCATCGAGCTTAGCTTGGTCTAGCATGTACTGTCCAATTATTAAGTGTCCGTGATGTATAGGGTTAAAAGACCCAAAAAATAATCCTACCTTCATTCTAATCTTCTGCTTTTAAAAAACTTGCAACTACGTTTTCTGCGTTTACAAAGGTATCACTTAACACATCGTTAACAATAACTTTATCAAACAGTTGTTCAAATTTTAGTTCGCTATGTACTTTGGCTATTCGTACTGCAAGTTGTTCTTCGGTTTCGGTGTTTCTGCTACGTAGTCTATCTATCAGAATATCCACAGTAGGGGGTCTTAGGAATAAAGCAAGTGCTTGCCCTCCATAATATTTTTTGATAGTGAGACCTCCTTCTACATCGAGGTCAAAGATTACCGTCTTTCCTGCCTCCCATAGACGCTGCACTTCAGACTTTAGTGTGCCATAGTATACACCTTGGTATACTTCTTCGTGCTCTATGAATGCATTGTTTTCTATAGCAGCCTGAAAATCTTCGTTGGTATAAAAATAATAGTCATGTCCGTGTTTTTCGCCAGCCCGTATAGGGCGAGTAGTGGCACTAATGCTAAACTCTAAATCTGGCATCACATCTAGCAAATGACGCACTACCGTAGTCTTGCCACTGCCGCTAGGTGCAGAAAATACTACTAGCTTGTGCTTACCTTGTTTAGTGTAGTCTTGTATGGAGCCTTGCTGTTTTTTTTCAGTCATCTGTGGTTGATTTATGGTCATAGCAGATTTAATGCCTGTTCTTTTATTTTTTCTAGCTCTTCTTTCATAGCTACTACCTCTTTTTGTATGCCAGCGTGGTTTGCTTTACTACCTAGGGTATTTATCTCTCTGCCCATTTCTTGAGCTATGAAGTTGAGTGATTTACCTTTTGGGTTATTATCTAAAGCTTCGCAAAAGTGGTCGCAATGTGCCTGCAGTCTGTGCTTTTCTTCGTTTATGTCATACTTTTATAAGTAGTAAATAAGCTCTTGCTCAAAACGATTTTTATCAAAAGATTCGTCGTCTACTAGTTGTTTTAGATTCTTCTGAAGACGCTCCTTAGTACTTTCAGTACGGATAGGTTCTAGCACCTCTATTTTAGGTATGCCAGCTGCTATATTTTGAGAATATGATTTTAATACAGCCCGCAGTCCCTCACCTTCTTTTAGTCTAAAGGCATCAAAATCTGCGTAGGCTAACTCGCCTACCTCTTTTACTAGTGTATAGAGCTCAGCATCTAGTTGCTCCTCGTCCTGATAGACTACGTCTTGCATCATAGTGGTGATACGAAAGATATCGTGCTGTGGGGCATTCAGTTTTTCGCTAAGACTAGTAAGTTTCTTATAGATCTGAGACGCCAAGGCATCGTTTACCTGTATGTCATTCTCGCTTATCTTATGCTTTACTACATTGATACTAAGAGTAGCACTACCACGCTCTATCTGCTTACCAAAGGTATTGCGTATTTCTATTTCCTTAGACATTAAAAACCGAGGTACTCGCAGGTTTAGGTCTAGGTACTTACCATTAAGGCTCCGCAGCTCTACCTTCACGCTGTAGTCGGTAGTATGTTTTTCGGCCATACCGTAGCCAGTCATTGATCGTATCATGTATGAGACGGCAAATATAATAAGGTAATGGTTTTTTAATAGTGAATAGAGGAGTACATAATGCACCACGACTATAATTCACTACCTTTGGAAGTATGAAAACAAAACAGACCCTATTTATTCTAGTATGTTTATTGGTTCCAGGATTATCTGCTGTAGCTCAACAAAATAGTGTAAAATTAGCAGAATCAGAAGTTTGGCTAGATACGGCTACCCAAATGGTAATGGGCAGAATTACAGACCAAAGTGCTGAGCCTATCTTCGATTATTCATCCTTAGTAGGCGAATCTGCCAAGGATTTCTCTTGCTGGATAAGTCTTACTAAAAGAGAAGATGTAACATTTAGCTATAGGCAAGGTGAGTTTGAAATGGCCCTACTCACATTGCAGCAAGGCTATATTATAGATGTACTAGCTCGCAAATTATTAAACTCAGAAGATGTCGATATTTCACCGCCTGCAGTGCAAAATTATAAGCCAATAGATATCATAGGTGTAAGTGGGAAAGACACCTTCTATGATAAGCCAATTGGACGTGTGGTGGGTGAAAAGCTAGAGATAACCTATAATCAGGTGAAGATAAAAGAAGATTGGCAGAAGTATCTGAAGGAGACAAGTAGTATAGAAGCCACATTCGTAGAATTAGAAATCACTCTAAACAGTGAAGGGTACTACCAGCTCACAGCTAGCAATGCTGACAGCACAATAAAAGGGGCAATACTCCTTGTGCTAGTAGATGGAACATTGTATGAACCTGTAAATAAAATATTGCTCACATGTACTGTGTGTTCTGCACTAGAAGGCCCAGTAACAATGCCAGGCGGAGGTTACTGCACTGCGGCTAATAAGAAGCAGCCCTGTACCAAGACCGAAAGCCTATCTAGTGATAAGCGAATATTTAAGTGAGGTGCCCCATACCTAGAGATATCTACATTTGTTAATATTTATCACTTTGATAATCAATATTTTATAGCGATTTATTAAAACTTTCTTATTAAAACTTTCTTATTAAAACTTTCTTATTAAAAATATTTTTCTATTACTTTGTAAATAGTGACCTCTCAATCTCCGAATGCTAGACATAAGGATTGAGAGTATGTAAGCGGATGTCTACACGTTTTTTTGGTAGACAGAATTTAATTGGTTTAAAACAGATTTCTTATGAATAATAAACTTATTGAAAAGTCATGTATTCTTATTGTTTTTATAGTGAGTATTGTAATGTTCTCGGGTTTTGAGATGAAACCAACAAGTTCTTATCAAGTCAAGTCATTGAGTGCAGATGGAACGGAAATTGTTGCCTTGGATATAGTTATTAGCTCAACTGGTCAAGCGAGTATTTCAAAAACTACTGCTCCCTTTTCTCAGACTGATATTATTCAGCAGTCAATTTTAGGTGATGGTGTGAACTTAAATTCTAGTACAGCGGGCAACAATGCTATAATCACAGTGAATGGAATTCCTTCAGGACAAGAACTCTATTGGGTCCCCATAGAACTTGACAATCCACCTATTCAAAATGGAGGTGGTTCTGTTACATTTTATTGTATTGGAAGTGACTGCGACGCAAACTCGACTTGTGATTTATCTGTAATGATGAGTGCACCAAATATTGCGAATCTTTATTGTAATAATACGTGTTCTGGAATATGTAGGTTAGTAAGTGGCTGGTCAGGGTTGGGATCAGCAGATAATGGTGGTGGTGGCGTTTATATTGTAGCTTCTTCAGTTAACTATCTTAATTAAATTTTTATGAAAAGTAGTATTCAAGTATTCTTCCTAGTAGTTATAGTAACTTTCTTTGGTTTTACAGTTTCTAGAACGCTTAGTAATTCCAATGTCGTAACTGAAATAAAATCAGCATCTAATAATGACCTCAACTTAGTAATTAGCCTAACGATAACCCGTAACTCTAATGGAGATATTAGTATTGATAAATCAACAGAACAGAATTCTGAAAATGTAGGTTTAAAGGCATTTGTTTTAGAAGACTTTCATTATCCCGTAATGTCAATGCCAAATGATAGTGTATTCGTAGAGTATGATCCACTTCCAATTGGGTATAACGTATATTGGATTCCTATAGATTGTGACATTCTACCTATGGCTCAGGTTGGTATAGGGTATGCATTTTGGTGTGATGGCTGTGCGGGATGTAAGCCATCTGTAGTGAGTACAGGAAACAGTGCAACAGTGACTTGTAATAACTCATGTTGCACATTAAAAAAGAGAAAGGTTGGTGGTTTAACTTTAGCAGACGGAGCTGGTTTTCTAGTAGTAGCTAAGAGCGTAACCTATAATTTTTGATTTTTATAGTATCATTATTTGACTAGGCTCACCTCCCCCTATTCACCAGCCAAAGCCCCAAGAGAATTAATAATCCGAAACCTACTTTCTCTAATGTAAGATGGTCCATACCTAGTGATATGGCTATGAGACTAGCAAGTAGTGGCTGCAGATAAATGTAGCTACCTACTGTGGTAGAGGTGCTGTTTTGAAGAGCCCAAGCATTGAGCAGGTAGGATAGGATGGTGATTCCTGCGATCACATAGCACATAGAGAAGACGGCTTTAGGTGGCAGACTACCCCAATCTACCAGAAGTAAATCACTAACTCCTAGCGGCAATACGTATATGAACCCAAAGATGAATAAATACATAGTGATGGTGGTAGCCTTATATTTCTGAAGCAATCGAGTGACATAAAAAAGGTAGAATGCGTAACTTGTAGCATTGAGCATCACGAGTAAATCTCCCCCAAAACCATCATCACTAAAAGAAAAATTAGCCACATCTACTAATAGAGCCGCTCCTATAAAAGCGACACTTATACCTGCATAGACTAAGGGTTTAATTCGTTTTTTGTATCCAATAGCCGTAAATATGACTACAAATATTGGAGCAAGTAGCATTAGCACACTTGCATTGATAGCGGAGGTCATACTTAGGCCTTTGAAGAAAGCTGTCATATTAAGAGCTACCCCAAAGAATGCAGCCACCGCTAGTTTTAAGTAGTCACGCTTGTCGGTTATTTTTTCTCTATTGAATAAAAAATAGTAGGCCACGAAAAAGAGCATTCCAGCTCCTACTCGCAGTACTATGAATGCATAAGCAGATATATACTGAGGCATTGCCCATTTTGCAAAGCTAAAATTACCTGCATAGAATAATGCTACGGTAAATAATGCAAGATGCACCAGTATTTTCTTGTCCAGTTTCAAGGCAGCAAAGAAAGTCTAAAATTAAGTCGGGACATACCTTTGTACGAACTCGTCTCGAGGTAAACCAATTCAACTATCCACATCCTATTCATATCTTTTCGCGGAGTTATCTTATCCTTGCAGTATGTATGATTTTTTATCAGGTAAGGTAGACCGCATTACGCCTACAGAAGTGGTGGTAAATGCGGGTGGAGTTGGTTTTTTACTGCACATATCACTCAATACTTTT
>JBDNFQ010000185.1:0-29685 GCA_041689715.1 Bacteroidia bacterium | reverse complement strand
GTCATTGAAAAAAGGACGCTCACGGTGAATACCGTAAAAAGCTTCTGCTTTTTCTTTAGACAAGTGAAGATATTTCATAGCTTTAATGGAGAATCCTCCTGCTATGATATCATTGATAACATTTCCAGTATGCCCGTTGGCAACAGCATCTGGTTTGATCATAGTAAACGTAATGTTTGACATGTTTTTCTCGATTTACGGCGGCAAAAATAGAATTATCCTATTCTTTTAGCGAGTTTTGTCTCAAAAATAAACGCGTGTTAGATACAATAACTCATAATCTCCAAGATTTAAAAAGTCAGTCAGGCAAAATAATTATAACAACCCATTATAAACCAGATGGTGATGCCATGGGTTCTAGCTTAGGTTTATATTTATATCTTAAGAGTGCAGGCATTGATTCTCAGGTAATTACCCCTACGGATTATGCAGATTTTCTGCATTGGCTCCCGGCTAATGATAGTGTGATGGTGTACGAAGAGCATAAAGAAAAAGCCAATGAGCTTATAGCAAATGCAGGATATGTTTTCTGTCTAGATTTTAATGCCTTGGGCAGAATAAATGAGATGGGTGAGCATGTAGCAGCTAGTAAAGCAAAAAAAATACTAATAGATCACCACCAAGACCCGCAAGATTTCGATGATGAAAGATTCGTAGAAATAGGAGCAAGCTCTACCTGTGAGTTGATTTACAAATATGTACAATCACACTTAGACCCGAGTTTTATGACCAAAGAAATGGGCGAGTGTATTTATACTGGACTTATTACCGATACAGGGTCATTCAGATTTGCCAGCACTACCAGTACCACCATACGCACCGCTGCAGACTTGATGGACCTAGGTGTAGTACCCGCCAGAATTTATAATAAGCTGTTCGATCAGAACAGACTAGATAGGCTACAACTACTGGGGTATTTTTTATCCAAAAAAATAGAGCTGATAGAAGATGGTAAAGTAGCTCTTGCTCACCTCACCGCTGAAGAAGTAAAAAGATTTAACGTGATAACGGGTGATACAGAGGGTTTTGTAAACTACGGGCTAAGTATACAAGGAGTGCAAATGAGTGCTCTTATTATAGATAGAGAGTATTTGGTAAAAATGAGTTTTAGAAGCACAGATAAGTTTCCGTGCAATGAGTTTAGTGCAGAGTTTTTTAACGGAGGAGGACATAAGAATGCCGCAGGTGGGGCTAGCAAAGATTCCTTGGAGTACACGCTCAATAAGTTTAAAGAAAGCATAAAAACATACAAATTACATTTATGAGAGGCTCATATTACTTTTGTATAGTATCACTTACGGTACTAATGGCTTGCGGGGAATCCCCTTTTGAGCAACAAGGAAATATTCAATACAATCGTGCAGCAACTGCTTGTTCTGGGGCCAATAAGAATCATTGGTTAATGGATCTAAGAGTCAAAAATGCGGCAGATTCTGTATATCTTAACACATTCACTTTAGGTAGGAAAATAGAAATTCATACTCCGCAAATAGATACAGCATCAGATCTATATAAGCTACTATCTACTACTTGTGCAGGAGATAGTATAGAGCTAAAGCTAGACGCTAAGACTTTTTATACTTCGCTTAATGGCAGTGTCCCCATGAATATGGAGGGAGAAGAAAACATTAATGTGAAGATATGGATGCGAGACAAACTATCAGATGTAGAGCATATTGCGTACAAGAAGATTTTCGAAGCTAAGGCAGCAAATGCATATGTGCAGGAGAATAAATGGAACGCAGTATACGATAGTACTAAGGAGGTTTATATGGAACGCTTGAAAACGAACAAACTAGCTCGAGGCGATTTTAATAAAGTAAAGATAAAGTATCAGATTTCATCTCTTAATGGCACACCGATAGCCAATAGCAGAGCAGATGATTTGTTCGTTTATAATAAAAAGGACAAAGAGATAATAAAGGGAATAAGCTATTTGGTAGATAGGCTGGCAGTGGGAGAGAGTGGTCGTGTACTAGTGACATCTGCACTTGCCTATGGCGAAAATGGAAACGAGAAAGTGCCCGGTTATATGCCTGTGATTATAGAAATAGAAGTACTAGAAAAGATAGAGTGACTAGGGTCAATAAAATATTTGGAACCTGGGTTTCGCTAAACTCTATTTTAAGTAAAAAGCATAAAAAGTTATATGCCGTAATGGTAGGTATAAGTGTTTTTAGTGCGTTGCTAGAAATACTAGGGGTTGCATTGCTACTACACACAGTTTTATCTATTCTTAAACCAGAGTTTATTCACCATAATTTTCTGACTTCCTACCTGTATAATGTTCTAAAGCTTGAAAATACGCGTTCGTTTATCTTGGTAATTACCTCATTACTCTTCGTGCTTTATACTATTAAGAATGTGATCTTGGTACAGCTGAATAAACTTCAAGTTAGATATGCGTTTCAGATCACAGATAGGCTCTCTGGAAAGCACTACAAGCGAATAGCTGAGCAAGAATTACTATATTTTAAAACCAAAAAATCTTCTGAAATTATCAATGAGTTAATTACTACTACGATCGCATTTCCAGAGACTATACTGCTGTCTAGTATTATGCTTATTTCAGAGCTTTTTGTGATTTTCTTTATGCTAGGGGCTATTCTTATATACAATCCGTATTTATTCCTTTTTACCTTTGTTACAGTGCTACCTACTGCTGCCCTGCTTGTTTTCATAAACAGAAAAAGTCTCAGTAAAAAAGGGTTAAGATTACACTCAATAATACCTTTGGTATATGAGAATATAACGGAGCTTACAAATGGTATATCCAATATAAAACTTTGGAATGGTGCCGACTATTTTTATAAGAGGTATTCCAGGTTTAAGAAAGAGTCCTATGCTCTGAAGGAGAATATTTATGTAAACTCTCAGTTTGTTCCTATTCGTATATACGAGGTTATTGCCATTACGGGTATTCTGTGTGTAGTGCTCTTTGGTATCTTAGGAGATCATCCTAACTCTAGTATTATATCCTATATATCTATTTACGCAGGGGTTTCATTCAGACTGCTGCCCAGTATCAATAGAATCATTACATCTTCAAACTCTCTGTCTACCAATGACTATATGGTAAGGTATTTGGAGAAGAATAGTGTTTCGAAACCCAGATTCAAAAAACCAGTCCCTCTTCATTTTAAGAATAATATAGCATTGAGTCATGTGAGTTTTGGCTATTCGCCTGATACGAGTGTATTCCAAGATATTAGTTTAAAAATTGACAAAGGTGATTTTATTGGGATAGTAGGTTTGAGTAGGTCTGGCAAATCTACCTTAGTTAACACTATCGCGTCACTTATAGAACCTACATCGGGTGTATTGACGCTCGACGGCATTGTGATCGATAAGGAAAATTGTGGGTCGTATAGGTTCTTATTCTCTTACGTAAAACAAGATGTTTTTATGCTCAATGCGTCTATCGTAAAAAACATAGCGTTTTTGGATGAGGAACCAGATATAGCTAAGGTGAGAGAATGCATAGCTAAGGTAAATCTGCAAGAATGGGTAGCTACTTTAACTCAGGGCATAGATACGAATGTGGGAGAACTAGGTGGTCAAATAAGTGGTGGCCAACGCCAGCGTATTGCTATAGCCAGATCTCTTTATAAGGACGCAAGCATTTTTATCTTTGATGAGGTAACTAATAATCTAGACTCTTATTCTAGAGAACAAACTTTAAAAGCGATAAGTCTACTAAAAGATGCTGGTAAAACCGCTATTTTTATTACACACAAAGAGGATGAATTAAACCTTTGTAATCGTGTTTACTCTTTGGAAAATAAGAAACTGGTTAGCCTATAACCAAAACGGTTTAAGTGTCTATGTAGTGTTACTTTGTTTCACTTTACAGAGTTGTTTTCAGTTTCGTATGTCAGAAAAGCTAGTCCTTTTTTAGTTTTCTGTTTTTTCTTACGTCTACTAAAAACCGATTAGCAAGTAGTTTTCTACCCAGCAGTACTGGGTATCGCATTTTAGATCTATTGCTAAGGTTAAAAGTGGTGCGAAAAAACCTACCCTTTATTTCAATAGATAGCTTTAGTTGGTATCGGTTCGTTTCTATACCATTACTACTGCGTACTTTTTTTACTTTGTAGTCTAAGGTGCTGTGCTTTTGGCTAGTATAGTGTTTGTTAGAGGGGTTAAGCAGGGTAAAGTACAATACTTTTTCACCCTCTTCATTTTCTTTTTCTTCTGCGTAGCAACAGTCTATGGCACTATTATAAGCACCGGTATCTGTCTTAGTCGGCAAGTGTACTATATGGTTATTTGGAAAGTTGATACGCTCGTGCATGCCTATAATGTCAAGTGAGGATATAGTCATATGCTAGAGCCATTTTTTACGTTTGAAGTATACTAATATAAAAACTACAATTATCGCCATTACACCTATTACACTGGGATAAGCATACGGGAATTTCAGCTCAGGAATATTCACAAAATTCATCCCATATAATCCTGCTATAAATGTAATAGGTATAAATATAGCTGACATAATAGTCAGCAATTTTATCATTTCGTTCAGCTTGTTATTTTGCTGTGCGAAGTGTAAATCACTTAAGTTTTTAGTATGCTCCAGCTGCCTGCTAAAGGAGTCTATACTGTACTTGGCATTGTGACTAATGGACGTAAGCAATTTTTTTACTAAATCAGTAAATACGTAAAAATCTGAAAGGATAACTCCATCTAAAACGTCGCCTGCAGCTCTCACATCTTTGTGTGTTTGCAAAAGCTCTCTTTTAGCATTATGCAGGTTATTTAATCCTACATTTTCATAGTTGTTGTTTATCTCTTCTTCTAATAGGAGCATGGACTCCTCAGACTCGTCACTTATAAGAGTATATTGGTCTATCAAGGCATCGCAGAGTAAGAAGAAGAGGTAGTCTACTTTCTTTTTGCGAATTAAACCATAGTTATTTTTTATACGCTTGCGTATATGTTCGAAAACATCCTCTTTTATTTCTTGAAGACTAATAAGTACGTCTTCCATTAAAATAAAACTAATATGCTCTGCACCATCAAAGCTTGGTTTCTTCATTTTAAATGAGCAGAATAGGTGCTTTTCGGTAAACCAATATTTTGACCGCAGAGAGAAGTCTACAGCATCAGACATCATAAAAGGATTAATGCCGAAGTGCTCTTCGATATCCTCTAGTGCTTTCTTGTTTTCAAGGGGGTAAAGATTGAGCCAAGTGGTTTTATCTTTGTTTAGTGCTATGAACTCTTTTACTTGTGGCCATCTTGTGTCATCGAGCCGCATATAACCTTCTTCGCTGTACACAATGCAGTCCATGTGCATTTCACCATCCTCTATCTCAAGGTTTAGGGTTATAGGACTATGAAAAAGTTTTCTACTCCTCTTTCTTTTGCTCATTGTTTTTGTACACTATGGTTCTATGTGGGAACGGTATCTCTATTTTGTTAGCTTCAAAAGCTTTCTTCACCGAATAAAACAGATCCGTTTTTAGAAGAAACCCATCTTCCTGCGAATCAGTCCAGATATAAGCACGAAGTGTTATAGCAGAATCTGCCCAAGCAATTATACGTACGTCTATAGTATCAATGTTGTTTTTCTTCTCAGACTCACTTCTATAATCTCGACACAGAGGGTGGTCGTTTCCTAGCTGCTTTATAATCTCAATGGCTGTGTCTACATTTGAATCGTAGCTAATCCCAAAAGGAATTCTATTCATAACACGTACGTCTTTTAGATGAGCATTGTGTATGGTCTCTGTGCTTATAAGGGAGTTTGGAATAACGATTCTCTTGTTTTCAAAGTCTTTTATAACAGTATGTCGTAGTGTTATATCTTCTACATAGCCCTCATTTAAAGAACCTACCTTAATAAGGTCACCTATCCTAAAAGGTTTAAAGAGCACTAAAAATATTCCGCCTATTATATTACTAAAAGCTTGCTGTGAGGCGAAACCTAAGATAGCAGCAAATATTCCGGCACCGGCAAATAAGGTTTTTCCTATATGTTTTACCGAAGGAATAGAATAAATAATTGCAATAACAGCAATAGTATAAACCAGGAAAGATAAAGTGTTATAAAGAAATTTTAGACCCGTGACTTTGGTGTCATCGTCAGATGGGTCATTATAAGTCTTGCGTATACTGCGGCGTATCGCGGCCTTTCCTATTTGCACTAGTAAATAGGAGCCTACTACTATTATTCCTATCTGAATTAGTTCTGCTTTGCCCATTCCTGCTACCATCTTATAAGAGCACTAGCCCAAGTGAATCCACTGCCAAAAGCAGCTAGACAAATAAGGTCCCCGTCTTTGACTCTGCCAGCTTGCTTAGCTTCTGCTAGTGCTATAGGAATACTGGCCGCTGTGGTGTTTCCATATTTATGTATGTTGTTAAATACTTGGTCATCGGATAGCCCCATTTTTTTTTGTACGTATTGAGAAATACGTAAGTTGGCTTGATGTGGTATCAGCAAGTTAATATCTGCAGATTTTAGATTGTTTTGGGTTAGAGCTTCTTCTATTACCTCAGGAAAGCGTGTAACCGCATGTTTAAAAACAAAAGTTCCGTTCATATAAGGAAATATAGCTTCATCCTCTTTTCCTTTACCATCAAATATTTCTGGCACCCATCTACGTGTACTGGGTCCTATTAATGTTAATTCTTCCGCATGCTCTCCTTGTGAATGAAGGTGTGTAGATAGTATGCCTCTATGTACGCTTGGACTTTTAGATACGATAGCGGCTCCTGCACCATCTCCGAAGATTACGGAAACGCTACGACCCTTAGTAGTTTTATCTAGTCCACCACTGTGGTATTCGGATCCTACTACAAGTATGTTTTCATACATTCCCGTTTTGATGTATTGATCAGCTACTGATAATCCATATACAAAACCGCTGCATTGATTTCTAACATCTAACGCACCAATGGTTTCTATTCCTAAGTCTCTTTGGAGTGTAACTCCAGGGCCTGGGAAGTAGTAATCTGGACTAAGAGTAGCGAATACTATAAAATCGATATCAGACTTGTCTATTCCTGCGTCCTCTATAGCCTTTTTTGAAGCTTCTAGGGCCATAGAAGAGGTGCTTTCGTCATTGTTTATCCATCTACGTTCTTTAATACCTGTTCGCTCAGTGATCCATTCATCTGTGGTATCCATTATTTTACATAGGTCCTTATTAGTTACTACGTTATCTGGTACGTAGTATCCCATACCTTTTATGATTGCACTATTCATAGGTGCAATTTAGCAGGAAAATGGAAATAAGAATAGATGATATTGAAAAGAGATTCTATAAAATCTCATCTGCTATACGGCTTGTAATCTTCATATGAGGTAGAACAGCTAAAACAAAAAACCCAACACTAAGAAGTATTGGGTTTTAAAATATTTAAAAATAGAAAGATTACTTAAGCTTTCTAGCTACCTGTACCTCACGGTAACCTTCTATTAGGTCAAGCTCTTCTAGATCATTGTAATTTTTAATCTGTATACCACATTCGTATCCTTTAGCTACTTCTTTTACGTCGTCTTTGAAACGTTTAAGAGTATCGATTTCTCCTGTGTACACTACTACCCCTTCGCGTATGATACGCACCTTATTATCGCGGTACATTTTACCTTCAGTCTGCATACATCCTGCAACAGTACCAACCTTAGTGATTTTGAAGACTTCACGTACTTCTGCAGTGCCTGTTATTTCTTCTTTCACGTCTGGTGTAAGCATACCCTCCATAGCGGCTTTTATTTCCTCTATAGCTTGGTATATAATGCTGTATAATTTTATCTCTACTCCTTCACTCTCTGCTAGTTTCTTTGCACTTGGCATAGGTCTCACTTGGAAACCGATTACTATAGCATCAGATGCCTTTGCAAGAAGTACATCGTTATCGGTAATAGGACCAACAGATTTTTGTATAATTTTAACTTCTATCTCTTCAGTAGAAAGTCTAAGTAATGAATCTGATAGTGCTTCACTACTACCATCTACATCCGCTTTTATGATAAGTTTCAACTCTTGGAAGTTTCCAATAGCTAAACGCTTTCCGATAGTATCAAGTGTAAGCATAGAAGTAGTACGTATGGACTGCTCTCTTTGTAGTTGCTCTCTCTTGTTTGCTATTTCTTTTGCTTGTGACTCATCAGTTAGCACTTGGAATGTCTCACCTGCTGCTGGTGCTGCAGAGAAACCAAGGATAGATACAGGCGAACCTGGACCTGCTTGTTTCATTGCTTTACCACGTTCATTGAACATAGCCTTAACTCGGGCGTAATGCTGTCCAGCTATTAATGCGTCACCTATTTTTAATGTACCTTCACTTACAAGCATAGAAGCTACAACACCTCTACCTTTTTCTATTTTGGCTTCCAATACAGCCCCTTTAGCATTCTTATTTGGGTTAGCTTTTAGTTCTAGTAATTCAGCCTCTAAACTTACTTTTTCAAGCAATTCTTCGATGTTGATTCCTTTTTTAGCAGAAATCTCTTGACACTGGTATTTGCCACCCCACTCCTCTACGAGTATATTCATAGCAGAAAGAGATTCTCTCACCTTATCTGGGTTAGCTCCTTCTTTATCTATCTTATTGATAGCGAATACTATAGGGACACCCGCAGCTTGAGCGTGACTTATCGCTTCCTTAGTTTGAGGCATCACTACGTCGTCTGCAGCTATCACGATAATTGCAATATCCGTAACCTGAGCACCCCTAGCACGCATAGCTGTAAAGGCCTCGTGACCAGGAGTATCTATGAACGTCATTTTGTTTCCGTTCTCCAGTTGCACCTCGTATGAAGCTACGTGTTGTGTTATTCCACCGGCTTCACCAGCAATCACATTTGCACTTCGTATATGATCTAGCAAAGAAGTTTTACCGTGGTCTACGTGGCCCATCACCGTCACAATGGGATGTCGTGGCAGCAAATCTTCTTCCTTGTCGTCTTCTTCTTCAATCTCTATTGTTTCGTCTGCATCTACGAAATTCACTTCGTATTCAAACTCTTCTGCTACTATCTGTATAGTCTCAGCATCTAGACGTTGATTTATAGATACCATAAGACCGAGAGAAAAACAAGCTCCAATAATCTCATTAACATTGACATCCATCATGTTAGCAAGGTCATTTGCCGTTACAAATTCGGTAACGTCTAGTATCTTACTTTCTTCAATATCTTGTAATTGTTTTTCTTCCCACTTCTTTTTGTGCTCTTGTCGTCTAAACTTACGAGCTTTCTGACGCACCTTACCACCATGTGATGGTGTTTGCTTACCAGAAGACATTCTAGAAAGTGTTTTCTTGATCTTATCTTGTATTTCTTTTTGAGAAACAATTGGTTTTTCGCCTGGTTTTTCAGTTGCTCTAACAGAGTTACGTTCGATTCCGGGTTTATCTGTAATTACCTTTTCACCCCGTATTCTCTTCCGTTTTTTCTTTGGTTCATCGTCTTTCTTGGCACGTGTTTTCTTGACAGGTTTTTTTATTTCGACCATACCTAAAACGGTAGTTCCCTCAAGTTTTTTATATTCTGTTTCTACAACTGTATTTTCTGGTTCTGGCTCAGTTTCCGCTTTAGGTTTTGTCTCTAAAGCAGGCTTTACTATAACTTTCTCCGTGATGACAGGTTTCGGCTTTTCTTTTTTGCTTTTGTGACCTTTTGTGAAACTTAGATCTATAGTGCCTAACACTTTTAAGCTTGAAGAGCTGTCAGGCTTTGCGAGTTTCATTTCTGGTGCTTTTGCGACCTTTGGTTTTTCAACCTCTTGTACCTTTTCGACCTCTTCTATCTTTATAGGCTCCTCTACTACTTTAGGCTCCTCTACTTTTTTAACTTCCTCTTGTACTTCAGGCACTACCACAGCTTTTATAACTGGAGTGGGAGTCACAGGCTTACTGGCTGACGTATCTTTTACGTAAACTGTATTTTCTACTGTAAATTCTTTTATTGTAGGCTCAGGTTTTTTTATTTCATTTATTTCCTGAGTTTTGGCATCCTTACGGATATTAATTTCCAATTGTTGCGATTCTTCCTTGGCTTGCTTGTCTTTTTTATAGAAACTCAGCAAATCGGAGTACATGGCATCATCCAACTTAGCGGTGATTTTTGCCTCTACCTCAAAACCTTTTTGGTTTAAATGTTCAACTATAGTTTTCCAACTTACGTTAAACTCTGTTGCAACCTTATTTATTCGATATGTCTTTTTGTTGTCAGCCATGTATTGCCTTGGCAGCGTCCGAAAATAATACTTTAACTTTTAAAGTATTATTATTCGAATTCTGCTGCTAATATTTTCTTAATTTCCTCTATTGTTTCTTGTTCTAACTCGGTTCTTGATATTAAATCTTCATTTGACATGTCTAAAACACTTTTTGCTGTGTCTAGACCTATGCCCTTTAGTTCATCAAGTATCCAGTTATCTATCTCATCTGAGAACTCATTCAAGTCTACGTCCATATCCTCGTCTTCGTTATTCTCACGATATACATCTATGTTGTATCCTACTAGTCTACCTGCTAGTTTTATATTGTGTCCACCTTTACCTATAGCTAAAGATACCTGGTCTGGGGGCAAAAATACGTCTGCTTTCATTTCGATATCATTCAAAGTTATGCTAGATACTTTAGCAGGACTTAAACTTCTCTGAATAAGCAATTGTATGTTAGAGGTGTAGTTAATAACGTCAATGTTTTCATTTTTTAACTCTCTCACTATACCGTGTATTCTACTTCCTTTCATACCCACGCAAGCACCTACAGGATCTACTCTATCATCATAGCTTTCTACTGCTACTTTGGCTCTTTCTCCTGGCTCTCTTACTATTTTTTTAATAGTAATAAGGCCATCTAGTATCTCCGGAACTTCAAGCTCAAATAACCTTTCTAAGAATTCTGGAGCGGTTCTAGATAAGATTACCTTTGGATTAGAATTATACATCTCTACGCGTAACACAACGGCACGTACAGAATCTCCTTTTTTGAAGAAATCTCGCTGAATCATTTCACGCTTTGGAAGTATAAGCTCATTTCCTTCATCATCTAGAATCATTATTTCGTTTTTCCAGATTTGATATACTTCGCCCGTTACTATCTCACTTACTCTATCCTTGTATTTTTTGTAGAATTCGTCTTTCTCTAGCTCTAGCACTTTAGATAGAAGTGTCTGTCTAGCAGTAAGAATGGTTCTTCTGCCAAATGTAGCCATATCTATTTCTTCAATTGCCTCTTCACCTATTTCGTAATCCTCTTCTAGCTTCTTAGCAGTATCTATAGATATCTCTTGGTTCTCATCCTCTACTTCTCCGTTGTCGACTATCTCTCTATTTCGGTATATCTCTAAGTCTCCGTTATCTGTATTTACAATTACATCAAAGTTATCATCAGAACCATATTTTCTTCTTATCATGGTTCTAAACACATCCTCTAGCACACGCATCATCGTGGCTCTATCTATGTTCTTAAATTCTTTGAATTCAGAGAAACTTTCTACTAGTTGTAAGCTCATTTCTTTTTCTTTTTAAAGGATACTTTTACTGTACATTTATTAATATCGTCAAACGCTAGGGTTTGAGTCTCTTTTTTATTTTTAGATAGCGGAACACTTAGGTCAAAAGTGGTGTCATTTACACTCTGTAACTCACCTTCTATCTCACTATTGTCATTTTTTATAATGGCTAAATCTCTTCCAATATGCTGCACATATTGTCTTTTGTCTATCAGTGGTTGGTCTATTCCAGGAGAAGATATTTCATACCGGATAGGGGTTTCGTCTAAATATTCTTCATCCAATATTCGTGAAATCTTACGACTCAATTTGGTGCAAATTTGCACGCTAACTCCCTCACTACCATCTATAAAGTACTTCAAGTCAGTTTCTGCCATATTGGTATCTACTCCTACCAAAAAACAGTCGGTACCCACCAACTCTTTTTCTATGATTTTCGATATTAAATGCTTTACGCTCAAAATTTATTGTAAGAAAAAAGGGGTCTTGACCCCTTTTAAATTCTTGTATATATAGTGCAAATTTAACTCATTTGTTAATATCTCAAAGTCTATTGGGGTTGACATTAAAATCTAATTGATAAATTTGAATTATCATTGATCAAAATATGAATATAAAATACTCAAAATTTACGCTTTTTGCACTTGTAATTGGAGCGGTTCTTTTTATGTCTAATAGAGGCGGAAGTCCAGGGGGCAGAACAGGGTCCAGTACAGATGGGAGTACGTGCGGAACCGGATCAGGTTGTCACAATAAGAGCAACACGCAGGTGATACCTCAGGATATGATATCATCTGACATACCAGCGACAGGCTATGCTGCAGGGGCTACGTACACTCTTATTGTCAATCCCAAGAAAATGGGTACGTCAGTATGGGGTTTTGAAATGATGGTAGAAAATGCTGCTGGAACTGGTGTTGGCTCATTTGCAAATGGTACAGATGTGAATACTAAGGATAATGGCTTGAGAGCAACACATAAAGCTTCAAGTTCTGCAAAAGCAAATGAACAAACATGGACTATGCAATGGACTGCTCCTGCTAGTGGTACTGGTGATATACGTTTCTATGCGGCGTCTTTGGCAGCAAATGGAAACGGCACTACAAATGGTGACGATGTAATTATAGATACGTTGTTCGTTTCAGAAAATGCTACATCGTCTGTTGCAGATCTTACTCACGTTGCTGTAGAATTATATCCAAATCCAGCCACAAACCGTATCAATATTGTAGGATATGAAAATTTGAACGCCTCTCTTTCGGTATTTAATAAATTAGGAGTAGAAGTGTTGTGCTTACCTTTTGCAAATCAAATAGACATCTCTAACTTGCCAAAAGGGTCGTATCACTTGAAGATTATAAACGGGGATATGGCCGTAACAAAGAACTTCTTGGTGCAGTAAGCAACTTTTTACCGCAGCGAAGCATCTTCATATTGGTTGACCAATAGTGACCTTAAATCAATTTTTAAAAATTGATTATTTAGGATTTTGAACTCATAATCTAACCATTTTAATTTTTTAATGAGTGAAAATGCCTAAAATCTGTATTTTCGCCGTTTAAGCAAAACATAATATTTCTATCTGGAAAATGAATAATTTTAAAAGAGTAAATACCATCTTAGGCTGGGTAAGTTTCGTAATAGCCTTAGTAGTTTATACACTTACACTAGAGCCTTCTGTAAGTTTATGGGATTGTGGTGAGTTTATATCTGCATCATACAGGCTACAAGTCGTACATCCTCCTGGGGCTCCTTTGTTTTTGATGTTGGGAAGAATCTTTACAATATTCGCTACTCCTGGGACCAACGAGGTAGCCATAGCTGTAAACATGCTAAGTGCTGTATCTAGTGCTGCAGCTGTAATGTTTACCTACTGGATTACGGCACATTTTGCTAAAAAGATTTTAAAAGAAGATATCAATGCAACCCAAATCGGGCTTAGCAATGCTATAGCTATTATAGGTTCTGGATTAGTGGCTGCACTATCGGTTACCTTTATGGATACATTTTGGTTTAGTGCTGTTGAGGCAGAAGTATATGCAGGGTCTTCTTGTTTTACTGCTCTAGCATTTTGGGCTATTCTTAAATGGGAGCGAGTAAAAGATGAGCCGACTTCAGACAGGTGGATCGTTTTTATAGCTTATGTGATAGGTTTAGGCATAGGACTTCACTTGCTGAATATACTTGTAGTACCAGCGGTAATTTTCTACTACTTCGTAAATAAATACGGATCTACAACGTCTAATGTACTGAAAGCAGCAGCTGTAGGACTTGGCTCTATTGCTCTTTTGCAATGGATTATTATACCTAAAACTCCAGCCGTAGCAGCGTTTTTTGATAAAATATTTGTAAACTCATTTGGTTTACCTTTTAACTCGGGAGTGCTTTTCTTCCTACTTCTTATTGCTCTAGGAATATTCTTTGGTTTGAAATACACTGCCAAACTAAATAAGCCCATCTTAAATTTGGTGCTACTTTGCTATGCATTCATCATGCTTGGGTTCTCGTCTTACGCAATGGTTGTGATAAGATCTATAGCAGAACCTGCTGTAAACATGAATGCACCTAAGGACGCTGAAAGTCTACTTAGCTACATTAATCGTGAGCAGTATGGCTCTAGACCCTTAGTGAAAGGACCTTACTGGAATGCAAGACTTACAGAAGTAGAGGAAGGTGACGCGACATACAGAAGAGGAGAAAAGGGGTATGAAAAGACAGGAACGAAGCAAACGCCTATCTATGATGATAAATACTCTACTCTGTTCCCACGTATGGGAGATATGAGTGAAAAGTCTCAATACTATCCTATCTGGAGTGGCATGGACGATATGTATATGAGTATACAGTCACTGGAGCAGCAAGTGCGATCTAACCCCAATGATAAAGATCTTCGTCAGAAACTGGAAGAGGCTAAAATGAGAAAGCCTACCATGGGCAATAACATGAAGTTTCTTTGGAACTACCAGATACAATGGATGTACGTGAGATATTTCATGTGGAACTTTGTAGGTAGACAAGATGATGTACAAAACGTTACAGGAAATGGATTGAACGGGAATTGGATATCAGGTATTAATCCGATAGACGAAGCTAGATTGGGGATATCTCAAGATCTTCCAAATCAGTTGTCTAATCACAAAGCACGTAACACGTACTATTTCTTACCGTTAATTTTTGGTATAATGGGTATGATAGTAATGAGTAAACGGAGTAAGATGGATTTCTATACGGTACTCATTATGTTTATCTTTACTGGCCTTTTGGTGGTAGTGTATCTTAACCAACCTCCTTTAGAACCTAGAGAACGTGATTATACATTTGCCGGCTCCTTCCAGACTTTTTGTATTTGGATAGGCTTAGGTGTTTTATTTATTTACGATTTTATAGGTCAAAAGATTAAAATGAAGAATACAGGTTTGGCCCTAGGAGCAACGGTAGTTAGTTTCCTAGCAGCACCAGTCCTTATGGGCTTTCAAAACTGGGATGACCATGATAGATCAGATAGATACTTAGGAATATCATTTGCAAAAAATTACCTAAACAGTTGTGAGAAAAATGCCATACTCTTTACCAATGGAGATAATGACACGTACCCACTTTGGTATGCTCAAAACGTAGAAGGTATAAGAACTGACGTTAGGGTAATAAATTATAATTTATTACCAACGGAGTGGTACAACAGTGCACTCAGAAACAAAGTGTTTGACTCTGAGGTATTACCATTTACTATACCAGCGGAGAAGATGGTGGAGGGAAAACGCGATTATGTTAGATTTTATGACTCAAAAACATTCAATCAGCAGCAGTTTTATCCGTTAGACCAAGTGTTGCAATACATAACCACTGATGACAAAAGAATGATGCAGATGACTAATGCTAATGAGTTGATAAATGTGTTTCCAGTCCAAAATTTCAGTTTAGATATAGACAAGGATGCCGTTATCAAAACGGGTTTTGTGCCTGCTAAAGACCATAACAAGATAGTGGACAAAATGTATTGGAATATAGGACGTACGGGCCTAAGCAAAGGAGATTTGATAGCATTAGATATAATAGCTACCAACGCTAAAGAAGGTTGGAAAAGACCGATATACTGGACTACCACTGCTGGCTCTTCTGTGTTCTTAAACTTAGATAAGTATCTTAGAAATAATGGATTGACCTATCAGCTATTGCCCGTAGAAGCCAATACTCGTATGCGTGGTATGGATGACATGGACATGTTATACGATAAGTTTATGAATGTGTACGTATGGGGTAACATGGAAAAAGGTGAGATGTTCTTAGATGAGAAAGCTCAGCTTGTTCCTCAAAATCTTCGTAATATGTTTGTGCAAATGGCAACTCACTATGCTGGCAATAACATGCTAGACTCAGCTGTTAATTTACTCGACAGGTGCTATGAAGTGATACCAGAGAGCATATTACCTATAAACCTACGATTAAAAGCAGCATCAGCAGATATATACTACAAAGCAGGACAGACCGACAAGGCGGATAAGATGCTACAAGAGATAGGTGATGACGCATTTGAACTAGTAAGGTACTATAGCAATAGTAACGGTGAAGACTGGAAAGGTGCAGGAAGTGAAAAACGTGAGAATCTTACGATCCTAAGAGATATAGGACCATTGGCAAATCAACATAATCGAGCGGAGCTTAGTAAGAAATATACCGATTTGTATAATCAGGTCAACACAGCTTACTAACGTATGAGTAAAGATGGGGTCGTTATAGGCTATCATGCCGTAGAAGAGCTGCTAGGAAGTGGCGAAACCGTAGGTAAAGTATATGTGAATAGTCAGGCAGATAAGCACAAGATAGGTGCTCTTAGAAACTTGGCTAGACTTAGCGATACGCCTTTTCAAATGGTTCCTATAGAAAAACTCAACAGAATAAGTAGAGCAAATCATCAAGGGGTAATTGCCATTAAAAGTCCAATAGACTTTGTTCCTTTAGAAGAAACCATAACACGTATGTATGAGGAGGGAAAAGCTCCTAAGATAGTAGTATGTGATGGCATACAGGATATTAGAAATATTGGAGCTATCTCCAGATCTTGCTTAGCCTTCGGAGTAGACCTTATGATAGTAGGTGTAAAAGCAAATGCTGAGATAGGAGAGGGTGCTATTAAATCTTCAGCAGGTGCATTACTTACACTACCTGTAGCTCGCGTAAGTAGCCTTTCTGACACGATAAACTATCTTAAAAGCTGGGGCCTAAAACAAATAGCTACGACAGAGAAAGCAGAAAAGGCACTTTCGGCAGATACCTTTAGCGAATTGGATGCTTGGGTACTATGGATGGGAAATGAAGATAAGGGGATTTCTAAAGAGCGATTGTCATTAATGGACGAAACTGTTCGCATAAATATGCCAGGGAAAATTGATTCGCTGAATGTCTCTGTAGCTACGGGCATAGTGCTTCACCAGCTAACCTGCAAGTAGCCAAGCCCTTGCGGCTGTTTTTACTGAAAATTTGCTTATTTGCAATTAAAAATTATTTTCGCACTGAATATAAAAGTATATTTTTTGATGCCTTTTATGTATAATATAATATAATTTTTTAACAATATGTATTGGACTTTAGAACTAGCGTCATACTTAGATGATGCACCTTGGCCGGCCACAAAAGATGAGCTAATTGACT
Source organism: Bacteroidia bacterium (assembly GCA_041689715.1). Classification (GTDB taxonomy): domain Bacteria; phylum Bacteroidota; class Bacteroidia; order NS11-12g; family UBA9320; genus UBA9320. Next base: position 12,560 of record JBDNFQ010000185.1, on the reverse strand, counting down.
TTGCAATTAGAACAGGGTCACCTTTAGAAGTAGTAGAAAACCTACAAGAGCTAGAAGACGATGGCGAGCCATTTGAAACAATAGAAGAGATTTGGTCTGAGTATCCGTCGACAGACGACTACTTTTTTAACCAAGACGAACTATAACAGATTCCTCTGTACGAATTAAAAAAAGCCTCACTAGTTTACTAGTGGGGCTTTTATTGTGTATGTTTTATCCACGACTGTAAGTTGATTTGACTTAAGCCACGGATTTAAGGATTTTAGTACGTGATAGTTTGTGCCCAACTGCAAAGCATATTCCGCAATATTGTTTATGGAGCTATCCAAAAATACATCTGTAGTAGAAGTAGAGCCGTAATAGTCTTCATTTTTCAGATGAATGCCATAGGAAGTTTGATTCTCGAAAATAGTCTTCAAGGCCAATATACGAAGAACATACCGAGAGGACTCTGTATTTAAATGCAAATCAAAGTAGTCGCGGACTAGCTGTTTGGCAAGATCTCTCTCCACACCAGCGGGTCCTCTATTGTATGCAGCAGCAGCTAGTGTCCAGCTACCAAATCTAGTATGTGCTTCTTTTAGGTATTGGCACGCAGCTAGAGTACTTTTTTCTAGGTGTAACCTTTCGTCCACCTCTTCATTTACTTCTAAGCCGTAGCTTTTTGCTGTGCTAGGCATAAACTGCCAAACGCCTTTGGCTCCTGCCGATGAAGTGACATTTAGTAAACCGCTTTCCGCTACAGCTAAGTACTTAAAATCATTTGGCACATTGTTTTCGGCCAATATGGGTTCAATAATTTCAAATACTCGCTTACTTCATTTGATCATAAGCAGTGAGTTGCTTTGCCAATATGAGTTGACTAGCAATTCTCTATCTAGTCTTTCTCTTACTTCAAACTTGTCCAAGGCTACTTTTTCGCCCGCAAAGCTTATATAGTTTGGTATAGGTACAGCTACGACCTTGTTTCCTTGGGCAATAACTTCTTCCTGCTCAGCATTTTCATCTTTCTTAGAAGAGCTAATTATAAAAGTAAGAATAAGTAGTGAGAAAATGGCAATTAGATAATTTCTTTTCATTTGATGTTCTTTTTTTAAAATAATACTCCTATTTCTAAGCTCAGGTTTCTAATGATTCCACCTTTGCCAGTACGAGGATAGTAAGAATCAAAATTAATCCCATTATTCACATTTTTCAATCCGAGTTTGCCACCCACTTGAAAACTTGCCACAGGGCCGTGTATAGTGAAATAAGTTACAAATCCTGCATCAAAAGGATCTAGATCAAGATTGTTTAGTTCGGCCTTTTTCTTTTCACCTATATAAAGCGAAGACAGACCAAGGTAAGATAAGTAAGGGCCAAAGGAAATAGATTTTTTCCCTTCTTGAAAGTCGTATTGAGGTAGTGCTGCAATATCTACATAGAATAGTGCAATTTGAGAGTAGCCTGTGTCGCCATTAGCAAAGTTGGAACCACGAAAACTGCCTAGTGCCTCTGTATGTAAGGACCATTTTTTTTTAAAATCGGGTGTTTCAAAGTAAACACCAGCGGTGTAACCAAATTTAGGCCTAGCGTTTTCAAATTCTGTACCTAATAAGGAAGAGATATTGATACTAGTCTTAATACCTAGCTTGTAGGTACTGCGGTCTGCTTCTTGGGCGTTTAACTGCCCAAAAATCAAAAAACATACTAGTATTAAAGCTGATCTCATTATTCTATTTTCTTACCCTGTAGAGCCTTAGCGATGTTTATGTCCATTGCTATTTCTGCAAATTGTCTGCTGTAGTTATTTAAGCTGTCCATAGCACTAACGATTCGGTCCTTGTCTTTAGCGTCTATGGAAAGAACTATTTGGTCTTTTAGGTAATTTATTTTTTCAATATTTTCTGCTGTGAAGATGTTCTCATTATCTCTGATGAATTTATCTGTAGCATAGACTAACTGATCTGCTTCAGTCTTGGCTTCGGCCAAAGAACGCTTGTCCATATCTTCTTGGGCATTGTCTATGCTTTCTTTTAGCATAGTTTTAATTTCTAGATCTGTTAAGCCATACTGCGATTTCATATCTACTACCTGCTTAGTGCCACTCCTTTTTTCCTCTGCACTTACCTGTAGTATTCCGTCTGCATTTAGCATAAAGGTCATCTCTATCTTGGGCAGTCCTGCGGGCATAGCGGGTATGTTTTGTAAGATGAATTCTCCCAGTTTTCGATTATCAGCGGAGAGCTCTCGTTCCCCTTGGTACACACTCACTCGGAGGTTTATCTGACCATCTACAGATGTAGTATACTCTTTTTTTAAGGTAGTAGGTACCTTAGAGTTTCGTGGTATCAATACGTCCATTAGGCCGCCTACAGTTTCTATACCTAGAGAAAGAGGCGTAACGTCTAGTAGTAGCATATCCGTTCTATTACCAGCTAGTATATCCGCTTCTATAGCCGCTCCCAAGGCAACTACTTCGTCTGGGTTTAGCGTATCGTTCACCTCAGAGTGCATGAAATAGTTCTTTACCGCATCTTTTACAGCTTTAGTCTTGGTGCTTCCTCCTACGAGTACTACTTCGTCTATAGCACTTAGTTCTATTTCGGCGTCAGATATAGCACTATTGCAGCATTGCATTGTTCTGCCTATAAGTGGTTTAATGAGCTCATTAAGTTGCTCGATGGTGAGATTTAATGAAACTTCTTTTGTGCCTATCTGTAGTTTATGAGAATATTCTTGAAGATTTGTTAAGGTTTTTTTAGCTTTTTCTGCTGTGACTCTTAGTAGTTGCTTATCAGAAGTATTTAGGTTGCTCAGCCTGTATTCAGTGGTCCATAGATTTACAATAGCTCTGTCAATATCATCTCCTCCTAAAAAGGTGTCGCCATTTGTAGATAGTACTTCGAAAACTCCATTGTGAATCTCGAGTATAGAGATATCAAAGGTCCCCCCACCTAGGTCAAAAACGGCCACGGTGCGAGATTTTGTTGGGTCTAGACCAATACCATAAGCCAAACTTGCTGCAGTAGGCTCATTGATAATACGCAGCACATCTAGTCCAGCTAATTTACCTGCGTCTCTTGTTGCTTGTCTCTGAGAGTCGTTAAAGTAAGCTGGAACTGTTATCACAACCTTTGATACTGCTTCTTGCAATTGAGTTTCTGCTATCGACTTTAGCTCCTTGAGGATAAGAGCAGACAACTCTATTGGAGAGTAATATTTGGAGCCTATTTTTACTTTTACCAGTTTCTCTTCATCGTCTATTATTTCGTAGTTTAGCTGCTGCTTAGCATCCTGTATATCGGTGTAGCTTTTGCCAAGCAGTCTTTTTATGGAGTAAATAGTATTCTCTGGTTCGGTTACTAGCTTAGCTATGGCTTCTGAACCTATTATAGGTCCATTTTCCCCAAAGTATATAGCACTGGGCACTATGCTCTCCTTTTCTTTGGTAATGCAATATGGAGCCTTGTTTTCTCTGTTAATAGTGGCGATAAGGCTGTTGGTAGTTCCTAGGTCTATTCCTATCACTGCGGTACTTTTAGTGACTGTACCTGATGTTAAATTAATGGAAATTTTGGCCATGCTGCAAAGGTATCTATTAAATATTGAGTGAATTAAGAAATGGAAACATAAATTTGTCGGGTATCAAAATCTATTAATTCTTGTTTTACGTATACGAATGAATAATATAGTACTCTTTGATGGCGTGTGCAATCTCTGCAACAGATCTGTAGATTTTATTATTCGCAATGAAAAAACAGATGAATTGCAATTTGCTTCACTTCAATCTGATGTAGGAAAGAGTATTACGAGTAAGTCTGGATTTGATGAGATTCCAGATAGTGTAATGCTGTATGTGGATGGTAAGCTGCTAGTTCGTTCAGACGCTGTAATAGCGATAAGCACGTACTTGAAACGGCCGTATGCGTATGGAAAGGTTTTTAAGTATGTTCCTAAGGGTTTGAGAGATTCCGTTTACAGACTAATCGCTAAAAACAGATACCAGTGGTTTGGGAAGAAGGAAACGTGTAGAGTTCCGTCTGCGGAAGAACGAGAAAGGTTTTTAGGATAGCTTATTTGCCAGTTGACCGCAAGCAGCGTCTATATCCTTACCCCTACTTCTACGTACATTCACTATAACCTTGTTCTTTTCTAAATAATCTGCAAAGCTTTGAATTTTTTCTGCTGAACTAGAAATAAATTCCGCGAGGTCTATAGGGTTGTATTCTATCAGATTCACCTTGCATTTTATTCTACGACAAAAAGCGACAAGTTCTTCAGCTTCAAATGGATTATCGTTTATATCATTGATAACACAGTATTCTAGGGTGACGCGTGTGCCTGTTTTGTCATAGAAATAGTTAAGGGCTTCTATCAGGTCTTCTAGCGAATTACTTTCTGTTATTGGCATTATCTTGCTTCTTTGCTCATTATTAGCAGAGTGAAGCGATAGTGCTAGGTTAAAACGAGCTCCGTCATCGCCTAGTTTTGTTATCATTTTAGCAATGCCGGCAGTAGACAGTGTAATACGCTGCGGGGACATTCCTAAGCCGTCTGGGGCTGTTATCCTCTCTATGCCACTCATTACGTTAGCATAGTTCAGTAGTGGCTCTCCCATGCCCATTAGTACGATGTTACTTAGGTTGATACCATATTCTTTTAGCGACTCCTCTCTTAGAATAGCTACTTGATCGTACATCTCATCTGCACGTAGGTTTCGTTCTCTTTTGAGAAAACCAGTAGCACAGAAAGTGCAGCTTAAGCTGCAGCCTACCTGAGAAGATATGCAAGCTGTAACTCTTTCTTTGGTGGGTATCAATACTCCCTCTACTAAAAAGCCATCGTCTAGTCTAAATGCGTATTTAATAGTGCCATCACTACTTCGCTGAGTGTTGGCAATGGTCATCACTGGAAAAGAAAATGCTGTGGCTAGTTTAGCTCTGAAATCTAGAGACAAGTTAGTCATTTGCTCAAATGAGCGTGCACTTTTAAGCCAAAGCCATTCCCAAAGCTGGTCTGCTCTGAACTTTTTTTCGCCCATGTCTTCACATAGCTGTACTAGTTCTTCTTTGGTATACGACCGAATGTTTTTCAATGGAGCAAAGGTAATGTGTATTTTATAACCTGAGTTCGACTATTCTTTTGAGATGCAGATTTTCATAAAACTTTGTAGGCGAGAGGTTTTAGTGCAGATATAGCGAGCTATATCAAGATAAAACAACGATGATGCCGAGGTTTTATGAAAAAAACAGCTGTTTAAAGATGTTCTGAATCCAAAATAATAATCGAACTCAGGTTTATAGTAAAATAGAATGCATAAAAAAGCCTCTTACCAATATTGGTAAGAGGCTTTTTGTTTTTATAAATTGAATTACTCTACTAAAGTAGCAGTAGATAAGTTTACAAAGTTGTACTTAGTACCTACTTTGTTATACATTACTGCAATTACTTTAATGTGGCTTTCGTCCCAATCAGAATCTATATCAATAGTAGCTTCTCCAGATACATCAGTACCTACAGCTAATCCCTCAATTTTAGATCCATAACCAGCTCCAGCTGTAATTTCTTTTCTTAATACATTTTTGTGTAAGGCATTATCACCTTCTGAGTGACCAGATTGGTATCCTTTTACTTTATCTTCTAGCACATATATAGCTAGGTAAGGTGCAGAAAGGTCAGACCAAGCAGTAGTTTTGTACTTCATGTTCATTACCCCAGCTACTATTTCATACTTCACAGTTGTGTTTGCTACAACCGTAGCTTCTGCGTGAGCGTTTACTCTATCATAAATTTCTAGTTCTTCTGCGGTTGTATTAACGCCGCTAGTACGTGGAATAGTTGTTACACTTCCGTTGGCACCAAAGTGAGGGTAACCTGTTGCACCCCAAGAGTTTTGTAGAGTTGTTGCAGCGTCGATTACAAACAATCCAGCAACAAAATTTTGACCATAAGCAGTCATATACTCTCCAGATCCGTCTACACCATCTTTAAGAGAAGAAGCCATTGTCCATCCCCATCCGCCACAAGGAGGACAGTTAGTGCCACTGAATTTTACGACAAAAGAGTTATTTGCTTTATTTACAATAGTAACGGCTAGTTTGTCCGCTGACCCACCCCCGCCTCCAGTTACAGGAGTAGTAGTGGCTGTATCTGAACAACCGAAAAGAAATGCTGAAGCTATGAAGCTAAGTACAAAGATTTTTTTCATTATTTTATTTTATTTTGAAATTCAAATATACAAGATATTTTTTCATTATTTTTAAATTTGTAAATAATGACATTACAAGTATTATCTTGATTAATATGTTATGCCAGCAATAGTCAGCTCTTTTTGGCTACTGGGCTCACATCTACCTATTATTTTTGCCTCTACATTAAAGTTTGCCGCTATGCCGATTAAGTCACTTGCTATAGCTTTATTACAATAGATCTCTAGCCTATGCCCCATATTAAAGACTTCGTACATCTCTTTCATAGAGGTGCCTGTAGTTTCTTGTATCGTTTTATAAAGAGGTGGAATCTCTAATAGGCTATCTTTAATAATATGTAATGGCTTATCTAAAAACTTCATAACCTTAGTCTGAGCTCCCCCTGTACAATGAATAATACCGTTTATGGCACCTTTCAGAGCAGTGTCTTGCATTATCTTATTAAGTATGGGTGCATACGTACGAGTAGGGGAGAGTAGTGCCTTTCCTATATCTACCGGTGTGCCTTCCAGATTATCTGTAAGCGAAAATTGACCACTGTAGATGTACTCTTCGTCTGTATTGATATCATAAGACTCAGGATACTTGGCGTGGTAAGAGTGATGTAGTAGGTCATGTCTGCCAGATGTCAAACCATTGGATCCCATTCCTGCATTATATGCATTTTCATAAGTTGCTTGTCCGTAGGAGGAGAAACCAACTATAACATTGTCGGATTGAATATCTACCTCTAGTATTTCACCACGCTTTGGTCTACAAACTACAGTACTATCTACTATTATGGTTTTCACCAAGTCACCTACGTCTGCGGTTTCCCCACCTGTAAACTTTATTTGAGTTCCAAAAGAAGCCATAGTGCCTATACATTCTTCGAAACCCTCTATTATCTCTTTGATAACTTCACCTGGAATAAGATGCTTGTTTCTACCTATAGTATTAGAAAGCAAGTAAGGTCCAGTGGCACCAGTACAGATAATGTCGTCTAGATTCATTACAAGTGCATCTTGAGCTATTCCTTTCCATACGCTTATATCTCCAGTTTCTTTCCAATACAAGTAAGCGAGGGAAGACTTGGTGCCCGCTCCGTCCGCGTGTACTATGTTACAATAGCTATCATCACCACCTATAAAATCCTCTACTACCTTGCAAAATGCATTAGGAAATATTCCTTTATCTACATTAGTAATAGCCTTATGTACATCTTCTTTTTGCGATGAGACACCGCGTTTTTCGTATCTACTCAATAGATTAAGTGCTTTTTATTCTTCGTCTTTAAGAAGCCAAATCTTATCATCCTTTATTTCGAAGTCCACATATATTTTGTCAAATATGCTATAACCTAGTATGGTGCTATTTGTTTCTGCCATTTTACATTTCACCTTGGTATATACTTTATCCTCTATTTTAAGTTCTGCTAGAGTAAATGAAGTGCCATATATTTTGGTTCCGTCTGTAAGTTTAATCTTTTCACCTGTATCTGTAAAATCTTCAGGTTTAAGAGATCCAGCTTTAATTAACTGCTCTACAAGAGATTGTGGCATTAGTGTTCTACGCTCTTCGCCGTCGTAATCAAACTTAATTTTCTTTTTGCCTATGAAACCATAAAGGCTGTAGGCATCTCCTCTTCCTTTTGTTAGCGTAACAAAATCGTATTTGGCTAATAATGCTTCTTCAGCTGTCTTTACTAACAGTAAACTATCATTTACATCCTTTGCTCGCAAGAAACTATCTATATCTCCTTTCGTTTTAGTAAGGAACGCTCTCTGCTGCGTAAGCAGGTATGGACTGTAGACAGATCCTTTTCCATTTAGTGCTTCATCATTACGTTGTCCATATTCTACACCTATAGATAGCACATCAAAGTTGCAGTTAACGACTTTTACAGTGGTTCGTCTGTTCTTTTGGTGGTCCTCTTCGCTACAGTCTGATTCTACTGGAGTTTCACAAGGACAGTCAGTTACTAATTGACTTTCACCATACCCTCTAGCCTCTAATCTGAATGGGTTTATTCCTCCTTTTTCTACTAAGTACTGTACTGTAGAGTTTGCTCTCTTCTGAGATAGGTCTCTGTTAAACTCATAAGACGCACGACAGTCTGTGTGAGAACCGAGCTCTATAGCCATACGTGGGTATTTTTTAAGTGTTTTTATTAAGTCATCTAAAATAGGGATTGCATCACTACGTATGTCCCATTTAGCTAAGTCAAAATAGATAGGCAACACGAATACGTCGTTACACGTATTTTTCATACAAAAATCTTTAACATGTTGACAGTCCAAAGAATTGTCTACGCCCATAGTACTTATATACTGCGGTTTAGCATCGTAGTAATATGCATTACGTTTAGATACTTCAATAGTGTATTCTCTATTGATACCTATTTCCGTTTCATAGTATCCCTTGTTATCTGTTCTAAGTCTTATTTTAGAAGAGTCTACATTATTGCTAATAAGTACTAATGCATCATTAATGGCTGTTCCACTATCACAGTCGGTAATCTGTCCTTTTAGCTTACACTCTATTGGCTCCATAGTGAAATGAAAGATATCATCTTGGCTTTTATCCCTATTTGAGCTAAAATATCCACTTTCTTTGGTGGCATCAATTATTATCCCAAAGTCATCTCCAGAGGAGTTAACAGGGCTTTTCATGTTATTTGGAACGTTCCATTCTGTAGGTCCTTCTCCTGTTTTAGTAGTTTCGAAAATATCTAGACCACCAATACCTGGGTGTCCGTCAGAAGCAAAATAAAGACTTCCGTCCTCGTGTGCATATGGAAACATTTCGTTATCCTCCGTATTTATACTTGGCCCTAGGTTTATTGGCTCACTCCAGGTTCTGCCTCGTCTTACGAACGTCACCATCCATATGTCTTTGGTTTTTTCTAATATGGAAGTATCACTCTCTCCATACCCTCCAGGTCTATCAGATGCGAAGTACATAGTCTTGTCACCATCTGCTAGTGCAGGGTGTCCATAGTTCCAATGTACATCTTCTGGGTTTGCACAAAAACTTAGTGGGTCAAGACTCATCTCCCAACCTTTACCAGACTTTCTAGCTTCGTATATTTTACATTTTGGTTCTTTACCTGATGTGCCGTTACATTGGGTCACGTACATCTTAGTCATACGTTGATTGAAACACACCGTTCCATCATTGTATTTGGTGTTTAAACCTTCAACAATATCAGCCGTACTCCATTTTTCTTTTCCTTTTGAGCTACTCAACTTTACTTCCCATACATCACTATGGCTTCTCAAGGTTCTGTCATACGCCCCCCCGTCATAACCATCTTCTCTGTCAGAGGTAAACATTATAGTCTTATTATTTCTGTCAGCCCACATTGGCGAGAAATCATCTGCTTTTTTATCGTTGGCAGGCTTAAAAGATTCAACCCTATATCTCGATTTTTCCTCTTTCCATACTAGGGCTTTTTCACAACCTACAATCATAGGTCCAATTCGCTCATCACCGGGCACCGCTTTTTGATACTTTTTGAAAGCTTCAATAGCCTTTTCGTAATCGCCTAGTTGCTTGTGCATCTGAGCAATTCTATAAATGACTACAGGGTCTTGGGCACCATACTGCAAAGCTTTGTCATATAATTTCAAAGCTGGCTTTGGCATGTGGTTAAACCTATAGCTTTCTGCACCTCTAAAGGCCGCATTCTGTCTATCAGCTTTGGGAAGTTCAGGGTCGCTAGCTAGTTGATCGTACATATCTGCAGAAATAGCGTACTGCTTTTTTTGCATTGCCTCTGCTGCTTTTTTCATGCTTACGCTACCGCAGCTAGTTAAAACAAGAATAAAACTACAGAGTAATCCTAACTTAATAGAGTGGTTTATTTTCAGATTCATCGTTTGATAAGAACGTCAAAAATCCAAAATTCTGCTGCCAAAAGCAAATTAATAATTCAAGGGCATAAAAAAGCTCCTGAATTAAATGTTAAAATAACTCAGAAGCCTATTGTTTTGTAAGGTTTATTGAGGCTACTACTTCAAGAAAAGTAATTCTCTATATTTTGGAAGTTGCCATATCTTGTCATCTACTAGCTGCTCTAACTTATCTACGTGATACCTAATGTCGTCAAACGTCTCTTTTACATTATAATGATATGACCTTGCCATTTTAACGGAGTCTTTCTCATTGTTTGCTTTTTTACGAGCTTCTACCATTTTATCTGTTTTGTACTTAGCAGCGTCTATATGCTCAGATATTTGCATAATAAGGTCCCTTTGAGCCTCACCTACCTTCAGTTTAGAGTCTTGAAGTGCTTTTATATTCTGGGCCAAAGAAGTTAGATACTCAATAGCAGGAGGAAGAATGTATGTATAGACCAAGTCTCCTAATACTCGCCCTTCTATCTGTATTTTTTTAATGTATTCTTCTAGCATTATCTCATATCGAGCATGTAATTCTTCTTTAGTAAAAATTCCATTTTTTACAAACGTATCAATGGCTTGTTTGCCAATATATGCACCTAAAGCCTCCGCTGTATTTTTGATATTATTAAGACCTCTTTTCTTAGCTTCTTTAGCCCATTCGTCACTGTAGTTATTTCCTTCAAAAAGGACATTTTGAGCACTTCGTAAGACGGCTTTTAGCTCTTTTACTATAGCGGCTTTTTGATCTACTCCTTGAGCTATCTCTTTATCTACTGCAGTTTTAAAGAGGATAAGCTGGTTAGCCACGGCACTATTTAGTGCAGTCATAGGCTGAGCGGAGTTGGTAGAGGACCCTACTGCTCTTAGTTCAAACTTATTGCCCGTAAATGCGAATGGAGAGGTTCTGTTTCTATCCGTATTGTCTCTAAGTATTTCGGGTATTTTATCTATATTGATTGACTTTTTATCATGCTTATCACTTGCTCTTCCGTCTTCTAAAAAGGCATTTAGCACATCTGTTAGTTTAGACCCTATAAATGCCGATATGATAGCTGGAGGAGCTTCGTTGGCTCCCAGTCTGTGATCATTAGAAGCAGAGGCAATACTCGCTCTTATAATATCTGCGTTATCATAAAGGGCTTTTATTGTATTGATGAAGATAGTAAGAAAAAGCAGGTTTGAGTTGGGATCGTTTCCTGGAGAAAGAAGGTTTACACCGGTGTTAGTGAGAAGTGACCAATTATTGTGCTTTCCACTTCCATTTATCCCTGCGAATGGTTTCTCGTGGAGTAGTACTTTAAAATTATGTTTACAAGCCACCTGGTCCATAATGTCCATAAGTAGCTGATTGTGATCTACGGCAAGGTTCACGTCTTCAAACATAGGAGCACATTCGTACTGCCCAGGAGCTACTTCATTATGTCTTGTTTTCAAAGGAATACCGAGTTTAGCCGCTTCTATCTCTAACTCAAACATATAATTGAACACTCGATCTGGAATAGCACCAAAGTAGTGATCATCCATCTGCTGGCCTTTAGCCGGAGCGTGACCTACTAAGGTTCTGCCACACATTACTAAGTCTGGTCGTGCGTTGAACATAGCCTCATCTACTAAGAAGTATTCCTGCTCTATTCCAAGTGAGGCTGAGCAAGAGGTTACTTTTTTGAGAAAGTACCTACAGATATCTGTAGCAGCTTTGTCTATTAAGTTGATAGACTTTAGCAAGGGAGCTTTGTAATCTAGAGCCTCTCCGTTATAGGATACAAATACGGTGGGTATACATAATGTTTTGCCTGTAGTATTCTCATGAATGAAGGCGGGTGATGATGGATCCCAAGCGGTATATCCTCTTGCTTCGAAAGTATTTCGAAGGCCACCATTTGGCAAACTTGAGGCGTCTGGTTCTTGCTGTACCAATGCGTTAGCTGAGAATTTCTCTACTGCTTTTCCTCCACTGGGTTCCCAAAAAGAATCATGTTTTTCTGCTGTAGAGCCTGTAAGCGGCTGAAACCAGTGCGTATAGTGCGAAGCTCCTTTGCTGAGGGCCCACTGTTTCATACCGGAAGCTACATGCTCTGCCATTTTTCGGTTGATAGTTTTGCCTTCTTTTATAGACTTACTAACAGATTCGTATGCTTCTTTACTCAGAAAATCACGCATTGCGAGATCATCAAATACGTTAGCATTGTAAAGCTTAGTAAAGGAAACGTCTCCTTTATAAGAAAACTTGTTTTTTCTAGATGTTGCAGTTTTTATGGCCTCGCGTCTCATATCTTAGGTATTAAATTGATGCAAAAATATTTTTTTATAGCTTTTTAGCCTAAAATGATTGCTTATTGTGAATAATTTCACAAAACGAGACTATAGACCTCCTATTTTGAGCTTTTCTGCATTTTCTGCCATTTTGAGAGCATCTATAACTTCTAAAATGTCGCCATTCATTACTCCGTTCAGATTATAGAGCGTTAGATTAATACGGTGATCT
>JBDNFQ010000184.1:0-21817 GCA_041689715.1 Bacteroidia bacterium | reverse complement strand
CAAGCTTACCAAGCTCGGCAAGGTGATCTCCCACTCGCTGCTCAGGCTCTAGATAATCAGGAAACTGACTCAAAACACGACCTGCTAATGAGATATCTCTAGTCTCTACTTCTACCCCAGCAGCACTTGTGAATGCTTGCACTATCGGCAAAAATGAAAAGGTAGCTAACATTGGGGCTTCGTCGGTTTTGGTATATATTATTTTAGGCATATCTGTTATTTTTTATGGAGTACAAAGGTATTAGTTTACCTAATAAACCCCAGTAAATTTTAGAGGATAAATATTCCTAAAAATCGATAGGAGAGCTATTGATTCCAAGTTTTTTATTTGAAAAATACAAAAGGTATGGGACCCTTTTTTTGTGCGTCATTGTACAGAAAATTATTTATCCAAATCCTTCCCAAGTTTTTCTTTACTTATATTCCAATGGGCCAGATTGGTTTATCAGGCAATACCTCATTTTCTATAAAAATTGTGATTCATTAAATTTCTTGCTCTACATTCGCACCCAACAAAGGGGTGCTTTTTGCCTAGGCAAATTGCTGAGATGATACCCAAGAACCTGATGCAGATAATGCTGCCGTAGGAAATTAAAAGATATATCAGTATCTCTCGACACTCCTGTAAATTTAAAAAAATACAGGAATGAAACACAAATTTAAACTTATCCGCCGCGGTGGAACACTAATCACACTATTGACCGTCACAGCTCAGCTTTGCTTCAGTCAAATCAACTATTCAGCACAGCTGAAAAATGCCAAAAACTACGAATCCATTGAATCCGCTTTCGTGCGGATAAGTGGTGAAACAGGATCTAACAGCACCTACTCTACGCCTAATGGAAGTATAAACTTTGAAAATATACCGGCGGGCAAATACATCGTAGCTATAAGTCACCTGAGCTACGAAACGTATCTAGACACTGTAAATATTACTAAAAATGGTAGTGAGCAAATCTTCTTTTTGCTCCCAAACACAGCGTTCCTAGACGCAGCAGTCATCAGTACGGTAAGAGCTAAGAACTCTACTCCTACTACCTTTACTAATCTTGACAAAAAGGATATAGAGAGCCTAGATCAAAGTAAGGATTTCCCTTTTTTACTCAATATGACTCCGAGTACTGTAATCTCATCAGACGCTGGAAATGGAGTAGGATATACCGGTATAAGAGTGCGTGGTATAGACCCTACTCGAGTAAATATCACCGTGAATGGCATCCCTATAAATGATGCAGAAAGTCAAGGAATGTACTGGGTAAATATGCCAGACATGGCCAGCTCTACTGAGAGTGTGCAGATACAGCGTGGAATAGGTACGAGTACTAATGGTGCTGCTTCGTTCGGGGCAAGTGTGAATATTAGGACTAATGATCTAGCAGAAGATAAGTACACCTTAGCAAGCTTTGGATTAGGTAGTTTTAATACACAGCGAATCTCATTGCTACACAATACAGGAAGATTAAAAAACAACTGGGCATTTCAGCTTAGAGGTAGTGCTATCCAAAGTGATGGGTTTATAGATAGAGCATCTTCTGACTTGAAGTCAGCTAATCTAGTAGCAGCTAAGTACTGGGAAAAATCAGTATTTAAAGCGAATGTAATGCTAGGTAGTGAGCGTACTTACCAAGCGTGGAATGGTATTCCAGAGGGATTGTTTAAAGGTGATATAAGTGCACTAGGACAAGGTAATAGCAAAACATACAATTCATACACCTACGAAAACGAGGTAGATAACTACAATCAGAATCATTATCAGTTTTTCTTTGACCATTCATTTACTAATTTCTTAAAGCTAAATACCGCTGCTTATGTAACTACCGGCAAAGGATACTATGAGCAATTCAAAGGAGGAGAAACCTTTGCAGACTATGGCATAGACAGCATACAACCTACGGGAGACACTGCATATGACGGCGACTTAGTGAGACGCAGGTGGCTAGACAATACGCTAGTGGGCGGTATTGCCAACCTGACGTATACTAAAAACCGAATGGAAACCGTAATAGGTGGCGGGTATAATCAGTACCAAGGCAGCCACTTTGGCGAGGCTATAGCTACAGAATTTACAGGATACGAAGACCTAAACGCTATCTACTATGACAATGATGCCACCAAAACTGATGGAAATTTCTATGTACGTCAATCATACAATTACAATAACCTAATACCCTACATTGACCTACAGTACCGTTTTGTAAACTACGAATTTGAAGGATTAGACGATAGTCTAAACTTAGCACCACAAAAAGCAAGCTACGGCTTCTTCAATCCTAAAGTAGGTCTTACTTACTTACTCAAAAATCATACTTTCTATAGTGTATTTGCTATCGGTAACAGAGAGCCTGTACGTGATGATTTTAGAGATAATAAAACAAGTGCACGGCCAGAACATGAATCCATGGAGAATATAGAACTTGGCTACCGCTACTCAAATGGTAGAAAACGCCTAAACGTGAACTTATATAATATGCAATATGATAACCAACTCGTAGTGACTGGAGCGATAAATGACGTAGGAGAATCTGTACGAACTAATGTAAAAAGCAGCTATAGACGTGGTATAGAATTAGATTTCCAATATCCTTTAACTGACAAGTTACAAGCTGGAGGTAATCTTACACTATCTGAGAATAAGATAGCATCAATAAGCGAGTTGGTAGGTCCTTTTGATACTCTATCTACAAATCTTACAACTCAGTATAGCAATACTGACATTGCTTTTTCGCCAAATACCATAGCTGCCGTAATGCTCAGCTACAAAGCAAATAAGCACTTTACCCTAAATGCGAGCGGGAAATACGTAGGAAAGCAGTACCTAGATAATACAGAAAGTGAGGCCCGTAGGCTTGACGCCTTTACCAATGTAGACCTAAGTATTAACTATATAAGTACTGAAGTAAAAGGAACAAAAACCCTGAATGTAGGACTATTCTTAAACAATGTATTGAATCAATACTATGCACCTAATGGATATACGTATAGCGGCATAATAGGTGGTGAACGACAAGACTATAACTTCCTGTATCCTATGGCTGGATTTAACTGGATGATGAAGGTGAGTATGACGTTATAATTTAAACAACGACTATCAAAAAAAGGGACACATTATTATCTAATGGGTCCCTTTTTTATTTATATTTCTATTCTCCGTTAGTGCTCAAAAGTAGCAGTAATAGTACCCGAGAATCCATCTTCTGTTAAAATAGTTGTCAGTATCATCTTAGTTTCAGAAAGCTCTGATAGACTAAGTGTATCTCCAAATGCTCTGATTTCGGTCTCAGTTGCGTTGAAACTCCAAGCAAAGGTGCCTAATTCTTGCTCACCGTCGGGATTACACTTTGTAGCACCCTCATTCTCGCTGCCGGTACCATCTGCCATAAAGATAATCTCGTCATCATTTTCACACGGTTCGTTCATGGAAAATAAATCTGTGATTAAATTACCTTCTCCATCTGGTATACCTGGATTGACCGTAAGAGCCGACATAATCCACGGTGATGCCGAGATAAGTTCAGTTTTAGTTTTAGCAGCTGGTGTAATGGTTGCAGTCTCTTCCTCTTCTTTACATCCTTGAAATGCTAGGAAAGACCCTACTAGTACAAATGATAAAATTTTTGTGTTCATGTGTTTGTTATTTATTTTTTTAAAAACAAATATACTCAAATTAACAACAAAGTAACTGCCCTCAGATTACCCTTCCAGGGCAGACGCACTAAAGTTTTTTGTATCTGATTATCAGAATATTAAAATCTAGCAAATTTGAGGATGGCACTTTTATAATAGTTACTCTGTTGGAAATCAAGCGACTAAATTTCTTAGTGCGTTTGCCCTGATTACCCTTGAAATCCAAGCAGACATATTACATTTACACCAATGATAAACTGGGAAGAACTACGCGGCGAACATCTAGAAAACTATACAGGAGTCTATCTCAACTCACCTGCTAATGGTATCCCAAGCTTAGCGGCCGAGGCTTTTGTGGCTGCAGAGCTTTTAAAATTCAGAGAAACACCAGGCCAATACAGAACTAATTTTATATCAACTGCTATACCAGCCATAAAGCAGCAAGTGGCAGACCTACTAAGTGCCAAGACCTCAGAGGTAGCACTCATTCAGAATTTTTCGATAGGTCTAAATCTCTTTGTACAATCGCTCCCAGCCAAAACAAAAATTCTACTTATAGAGCACGACTATCCTTCGCTTACGACTCCTTTTGTAATCAATGATTTTGAGGCAATCTGGACCACATTCGAGGACGATCATACACTAGATTTGACTAAAATTGAGGAAGCTATTAAAAAGTACAAACCGACATTCTTCGCACTAAGTCACTGTCAGTATCTTACTGGTTATCTAGCGGACTTAGAAAGCATAGGGGCTATATGTAAACAGTACAATTGCAAACTCATAGTAGATGCCACTCAAAGTTTTGGTGCAGTAAGTATCCATGTAAAAAAGTGTAACATTAGTGTACTAGGAGCAAGCTGCTACAAATGGGCATTGGCAGGTTTTGGCAATGGATTTCTATATGTCAATGAGGATACGCTAAACGCCTATCCGCCTAAATCTGCAGGGTATAACAGCTTCATATGGGAAGATGATATCGCCGTATATCGACCAAGCATAAGAAGCTACGAACCTGGGCACCAGGACCACGTGGCATTTCACCGATTGGGATTTGCTTTACAGACAATTAAAGAAATTGGGCAAGACTTCATCTATCTGCGTATCACCGAACTCACGGACTATCTTATAGAACAACTTGAGCAGGCACAAATTCCTATAGTTGGAGATTTTTATGATGAGAATAGGCTGGGAATACTAGTCATAGAGAGTAAAAAGGGACTTTCCCATCACTTAACATCCAAGGATATAGAAGTCTCTGAACGTGGAGGCAATATTCGTGTAGGACTCCATTACTATAATAATGAGAAAGATATAGATGTCTTTGTGAAGGAGGTTTCCATATTTTTTAAGGAATGAGAACTTTTATAATCATACTATGTGCAGTTAATTCCATATCCTTGAAGAACAAACTGTTCAAAAGGTGCTTAGCAATATGCCACATCAACGGACTCACATATGCTGTAAACTATACGAAATCATCTTCTGTCTCTCGTGAACCACATATATCTACGAATTACCTTCTGATGGTTAAAAAACCCTCTCAATCATAGCTTAGACTCTCCGTTGAGGTTAGTAGTGAGTACATCACTCATATAGTCAAAGAATGGGCGGATAGCCAAGAATGTACTGATCACTTCTTTGGGAAACGAAGTATCTATCACTTCTTTATCCGTAAACTCTCTGAAAGCATACAACTGCTTCATGTTTATCCATTGTATATTGGGATGCTCTTTATCGAAATCTCTAGGTGCAGTCTTGAGACTATCTCCTCTTAATGCTCCAAACTGTTTTACGAAGTTTTTGTTTGAGGTGATTTTCTCTATCTCTTTTACATCCATCTCAAACTCCTTGCGTATCCTAAGCAAATCGTCCTTTTCTGGAGCATAAAACCCTCCACCTACTACAGTTTTGCCACCTGGCTCAATACTAATGAAATATCCTCCTCTACGAGCAGCAGTAGCTCTAGTGAAGAATCCACTCAGATTATTCTTATATGGGGATTTATTCTTGCTAAAACGTACATCTCTATTTATTCTAAATATCTTCCTACTGTCTATTACATCTGTGAGGTTGAGCTCTTCAGCAGTCTCATCTATAAGTTGAGAAAAGCCCTTTCGTGCTTGTTCGTACTCATTTTTATGCTCGGCAAACCAATCACGCGTATTATTCTTTTTCAACTCCTTAAGGAAACTAAGTGTAGATGGACTTATCATATCGTATGAACGCAAGTAACAGAATAAAGATTAAATAAACCGATTTGTACTAGCTATTAGAGCATAAAAAAGGGCGTTCCAAAACTGGAACACCCTTTAAATAGATTATGATTTGATTATTTAATGGAATCTACAGCAGCTGTAGAATCAACTATCACCTCTTGAACCTCTAACAGAGCCAATGAGTCTGCCATTGCATTAGCAGCTGCGATAGAATCAGCAGTGATTTGTGCAGCATCAGCTTCAGCAGTATCACCTGATTTTGAACAAGAAGTAAAGGTAACAGCAGCTAAAGCTACCATTATAACGATTGCATTTCTAAGTTTTTTCATTTTTTGAATAAATATTATGTTTTTAATAACGGTGCAAATATCATTTTTTAGCGATTAATTCAGCACTTCTGCAGATATTTTTTAAACAAAAAACCACTTATATCTGTTAACCCCTTTTAAATAGCTGATTATCAGGAGAAAAAAATTATCAAAATAAAGAGATTTTGCAACTCAAACGCAATAAAAACGCAGATTTAAACTGCAATTTAGCAAAAAACGTTGTGTCAGTAAACCATTTTTTACTGCATTCCGCTTAATCCTGGCTTTTGTAGCACACAGTCAATTCAATTACTTTATGAATATTTGATAGTACGTAGTTTGCCAATTTCTTATAAATTTGCTACGGAATTTTGATGATAGTAGGCACCAAAATTTTTTTTCATAAAAATAACCATTCGGGATGTAGCTTTCCCGATAACTATCGGGACGGTAAAATGCTGTTCCGCTCATATTATTTCACCATTCGGGATGTAGCTTAGTCCGGTTAAAGTGCTGGTCTGGGGGACCAGAGAGCGTGGGTTCGAATCCCGCTATCCCGACAAAAAAAAGAGGCCCAAGCAAAGATTTGCTTGGGCCTCTTTTTTTATAGTCTAACTTAACTATTGCATTGTATATCTCAAGGTAATTCCAAAGTCTGTAAGTGCCGATGGGAACGAATTACTCGTAACTGGATTGTTTGCATTTCTATTATAGAACATTCTAAAATTTAAGGCATCATTAATTTTGTAATCTAAAGATGGGCGTATACTCACTGTCCTGATACCTGCTGTTGGTATATATGAATCTAAACCGTCATTTCCTTCCAGCTTTCTTACTATCGTGATCCCATCTCTGATGGAGAAATCAAACCTAATATTCAAATCATTACGTAGAACTATTCTCTTTCCTTGAAATTTTAAAGGTAAACGTAGACCCGTAGTTCTAAAACCAGCTCCAATCACATATTCTTTATTACGCACCTCTACTAGATTCGCTGTGATTACATTTAGTTGTAGATTTCTGTCTGTTTTAAATTCAAACTTGCCAGTAATCCCTTCTTTAGTCGTAAAGTCTATACCGATAAGCGGTGTGAGTCTCTCTACTATTGTCACTCCACTTTGATAGAGATACTGAGTAGTAAGGTTGCCTCCTCTAGATAGTTCATCTGTACCGTAATTTAGAGGACGCTGAAACGAGCCAATAGATAGAGTTGAAGAATATGCGTGGGATATAGAAATATTACTAAAAATATCTTTAAATATATCTAACTGAGCTAGACCGTTGTAAGTAAATCTCCAATTTGGCACGGGTATTTTTTTGAAAGGTGTAAGAGCAACTTCATTGGCATTTTTGCCGCTATATGCAGCTATAAAAGAATGTAGAAGAACCTCTTGATGCTTATTGCTAAATCCTACAGGGAAACCTGTCGAGTCATTTGTCCTACCAAGACTATCTCCATATACATTTGCATAGATACCGCCTCCTGAGAACTCTCTACTCTGTATCCGTTGTGCTATGGTAAGTCTGTTATCCTTAAACTGATTGAAAGCTACAGAGGAATAGTCATCACCTAACTTATCAAACATCGTGTTCCAAGTTCCAAAAGAAGTACTAAAAGTTCCAATCTCTGTAAATATCTGATCTTCAAAATCACCTGCTGCTTCAGTATATCTAAAGTTGCTATTTGTGTTTAAACTTTGGCGTTTATTAAAACTTACACTAATACGGAATCCTTTGAAAGGCTCTACTGTAGCGGATCCATTTAGATCAAATGCATTGAGATTGATATATCTCGATATTTGATTAGAATCTGTTGTTAAAAAACCATTTCTGGCTATGTCATATCTGAAGTTTTCATCCTGCTGCCCTAATATAAAAGGAAGCCCTGGAGTATTGTTCTTAAAGTTTTGACCCCCATAATCTATACTTTTGGTGAAGCCCGGTAGCGTGGTGCCATCTGTTTTATTTATTCCAACCTGAGCTTGTTTAACCATCATCAGTAGTTGAAAGAATGCTCGAGTTCCTTTACTTATTCCCTCTTTTTTCTTCTTGTCGTCTGTTAACTCATCTTCATCTTCGTCCACATCTTTCGTGGGTCGTTTAGGAGGTGGGGGTCTATTTACTTTTTGCAAAAATTTTGACTTGTTATAAAGCGACATAAAGTTCAGACTAGCATTAGCCCCAAAGGTTCTAGAATTCTGAATCGTATTACCTAATGAAGGTGACGCTGGTGGTGCGTTTCTCCACTCATAGTTGGCACTATACCTAGTAGTTACAGTAGTCCAGTCTAACAATGATATTTTACGAAGTGGCAATGTATAGTTGGCATTTACCGTTTGGTTAAAATTATTCATTCTACCCAGTTTTCGGAAATTATCCCGTACTTCCTGTCTCTTTTCTGGCGTATTAAGTGCCCCCTCTGGCTCTTCTATCCAAGAATTAGCATTAGCCGCATAGTCTAAAGACAAACTTTTGGTTAAGTTCCATTTCCACCCATACACTCTATTTATACTAAATGTTTTATCATATAATACGGGCACAATAGACCTGAAATTATCATTGTCTCTATTCATCATTTCAGAATAGCGTCTGTCTACATCCACTCTAAAGTTCAGATTTGTTGGTTTTAATCCAATGTTAAAATCTTTGATTAATGTTAATCTTTTGGACTTTATTATAGTTCTGAAGGGTTCCCAATAGTTGGCTTTAGGCGAGAAGTTATAACCCAAAGACGATTTATAGGTCTTTGCGTCATTCCTCTCTATTACCTGTGTACGCCTAAAAATTCGCTGGTAAGCAAAAGATGTATTCCAGTTTTCTATATCATAGAAATGAGGATTATCTCCAGAGGTAGCTGTTCTATTTTTCTTTACGTTAGTAAAGTTTAAACTATACCTAGAAGTATAGTCTTGTGCAGCAGTTTTTATCTTGTCCTTTTCTATTTGTGTTTCAGCATTGTTAATTGCTGTACGTAGGAGTATGTCTGGATTAAGAGGATAGTACTTTGGATTAATAATCTTCTCACTATACCCAATAAACAAGGGTAGGCTGATACCAGATTTTTGAGGAAAGAACTTACCCAACTCTACATTAGATGCTATATCATATTGTATCTCTTCGTTCAGATTTCTCTCGTTTAACTTCTTGTCTATTGCTCCAAAACCAATAGATTGATAATTTCCAGATACTGTAACATTAGCAAAATCTGCTAGCTTGGCTACCATTCTCGCGTTTGCACCATAACCTCCTTTGTTAGCAAAATCGACTAATCGCAACTCATTAAACCATACTTCGGCACAGAGTGAGTTAGTGCTACTAGTTGGGGCATTTTTTACTCCTAGTAATATAGTTCTCACATTACTTAGATCTGGCAACCCCGTAACACTTATTCTGTGACCGTTTGGTAAAACTTTCGTATAATATCTATTAGGACTTCCACTTTTGTCTGCTTCTCTTTCTAGCTTTACGTTATAAAAACTTTGTAGCTCTACGATTAGTTCATTCTCTTTAGGCCAAACTACTTGAGGGTCTGCATTGCCTTCTGGCGATAGATTAAGTGGTATTTCGTATTGGTAGAAGTTACTTTCTAAGTCTGTGCCTATTCTCATAATAGCGATAGCATCTCCATTTTGAGCTATAGGCGACTCAGCATGTACAAACATTTTGAGTGTCTTATAATTTCGTATATCATAATCTAGTGTGCGGTACGCACCTCGTGCATCATCTTTTTCTAAGTTACAAACAGCGATAGACAGAGATTGCTCATTTTGCTGCACATTGCCTACTTGCGTAGGATCTACCTCTCTGCTAAAACCCGGAGGCACAACATAAGCTATTGGGGTACGCTTACTATTCTCATTTACATTTACTGTAGAAACCACTAATTTTGTATCATCATTTGGATCTACAGGAGGTCCTACTCTAGGCGGAAACTTCAGTGTGTTTAAATACCTACGCCAATCTGCTCTTACTAGTTGTAAATTGCCAAATCTTAAAACTACGCTATCCTCAAACCCTTTGAGGAACATACGCATAAAACGGATCGATTTAAAATCTTGAATACCCCCAACTTTTTTCTCATATTGTCTTATTGGAATTTTTAATTGATACCACGTTACATCATTTGGCAAGGCTCCTGGATCTATTTGATTTGCCGTAATAGTAATTTCATCTGTCACGTAGTTTTCACCCACTTTCATATTGGTAGGATCTATCTCAATTCTATATTGGAAGTACTCCTCTGTAGAATTTACGGTATAGTCTTGGTTAATATCCTCGTCGTCTGGCAAAGTACTACTAGATTTTGGCGAGCCATCCGCTAGATTATCTAACGTGTTGTTACCCTCAAAACCATTGAATTTTTTGTACCTGTTTAGTACTAAGGCATTTTGCCCATCATACAATGGATCTCTTGGGAAAACATAATTGTCTCCGCTAGGATCTGCTTGTGCTAGTTGGTAAGCTTTTGAGTTTACTCCATGCTTAGCAGCTACTGCATCTACATAACTATTTAATAGTACTCTTTCGCTAGCATCACTCATTCCATCTAAGCCTACATCTTGTGATGACCTATATTGAGGATTATTGTCAAAAGCTTTATTAATGATTTGGCCCAATGGAGTAAGGGAATAGTCGCTCGTATCCGTACTAAATGTAGAGTTAGGAACTGGAAGTCCGTTTTCTGCCGATCTTTTATTATCAGGTATAATATCTTCGGAAATACTTCCTAAGTTTATATACAATTGACCTGTATTGTGTGGCGAGCCATCGTATTTAGAGTACACAAAAGGATCCATTAGCCAAATCTCTAAGTAATCTATGTTCGTAGCCTCAAAGTCATTGGTTTCTACTCTACGCATTATACCTCCCCAGTTTTCCTTTGGGCTATCTAGTGTTCCATCCGCTTTTAAATTGGTAGTATTAAAATTATATTGACCTCTCTCATCTGGATAAAAGCTTAAATCAAGGGTCGGCAGCTGCTGAGCTTGTCCTTGTTGTAATTCTAAATCTGGAAATATTTCTGTTTGAGTGATGGTTCTCACCCAATGGTTTGACTGCTCCAGGGGTATTATATTACTAGGAGTAAAATTACTTTGCCCCTGAAAGACTGGATCAATATTATACCAAGCTAAGTTGGCTCTTTTAGAATTGTACGTACTATCTTTTTTGAAATTATTAGCAGTTTCCGGGAATAGGTCTGGTTGCCCAAGTGGGGTACTAGCCATTTTCCAACTACGCACATATTTAAGATCATACGGTGTTTCTGCCCCTTCAAAATCGTCTAAATAGGAGGTTCCTTTATCCCCTTGTGTTTTTGCCTTGTGAGGTATAAGGTGTGCAAACTCCCCTGTAATGCTCACAGTAGATTTCTCTTTCGTTTCTATAAAAGGTATTTTATCTACCATTCGTGTTAAAAAACGCGACTCTGTATTATACGATCCATCAAAGCCCCAAATAGAGTTTCGAAGTGGTTCTTCTCCTATATTCACTTTGTTGGTGAGCGGCTGCTCTGTCATATGCATAAAAGTAGCTCCTAGTATGAGCTTATCCGAATGCTTGTAGTCTAGGCGTGTGCCTAGCAAAGATTTTTGTTGAATATTGATAAGCGAATTGCTTTCACAAGTAGCCTTAATAGCAGCCCCAGAACTCATTAGTCCTTGGTTTACTATTTTCACTGTACCTAGCGTGTAGTCCACTGTGTAATCGGAGCCTTCATTTAGCACATTACCATTAGCTGTCACTCGCACAGAACCTTGTGATATGTTATAGCACTGCAGTCGTATCTGGTCAGAGGATGAACCTTTGAATGTTCCTCTGAGGAAATATTTGTTGTGTTTTAGATCTTGCTCAGCATTCCACTTTGTTGTTCGATAAAGAGAGTCAAATGCATAATAATCGGCACTGTTTTTATCTTTAAACTTACTTCGTAAGAACTTACCAAACGGCTCACGTACTGGAAAAATAATTCTACCTTTTAATGCATCTATCGTCACCCCTTCTATCACGTCAAATACTCCGTCGGGCTTAGCCTCTTGCTGCTTGTTTATTTTATCTAAATTTAATACTGTTATCAGCTGTTTGTTTTTAATTTCTGTTTCCGAAGCTTCTACAGGTAAATAATTTAGGTCTGCTCCAGAAGGGTCATCTGCATATACCACATTCATTGTAAAATCTTCTTGCTTTAGATTGTACGTATTTAGTGAGTAGATGTTTTTCATCATCAGCTCCCAAGCAGGAAGAGTAGTTTTGATGGTGGAATGTTTTAGCAGCTTTAGATTTAAATGACTCTTATCTCCTGTAGTAGAAGGATTATCTATACTCAACTCACCAACCTGAAACTTAGCTCCATTGGCAGTATACTCATAAGCTACCATCAGTACTTCGTCATTATTCAACGATTGGTTTAGTGAGATATAACCTAAAGTAGGGTGAAAACTAAACTCATTATCATTCAGCTTTCTAGCATTATTTAAACACTCGTAGTCTATACCTGCTGTTACTCTATTGTCTGCAGGGTTACAGTAGTCGCTTGGAGATACCACACTAGTAAACATATTAGTAGTCCCATTATCTGGGAATACAGATCCCGTCTGAAAGTAGAAGTCTCTATATGTATTGTCAATATTTTCGCCTAGGTCCATCCACCCTACGATGTTTCTAGAGTTTCCTACGGCATTATTCCTGTTGGTCACCCATACTTCTATGTAGTTTATCTGAATATTAGATTGAATGATTGGCAGTCTAGTTAAAGCATTGTCATAATTATTTGCAAAGTACTGAGACAAGAAATAGTGTCTGTTTACATCATAATTATGAGCTTGTATATCATACTTCGTTACTTGGGCACCTCCAGTTACTTCTGTTTCTCTAGTCTCCCCTTTGTCTTGGGTAGCTATTACAGCTACTTTCAGTTTGCCAAATTGCAGTTGTGTTTTTATCCCAAAAAGGTTTCTACCTCCCTGTATCAAACTACCATTGAGAGGCAAACTAACATTACCTAGTTCTATGTTTTTTAAGATGTCATCTTCTTCACCTTGCCAGTTTAGCTTCATTTGGTTTTCGAACTCAAATGTGGCCTCTGTATCGTAGTTCCAATTTAGTTTTAGTCTGTCTCCTATTTGCCCTGTTACATTGAGCTGCATTTTCATGCCAAAATCGAACTGCCCATTCTTTTGCTGACGAACAAGAAACGCTGGGTTTTCTACTTTATTGAAATTGCCACCGAAAGTAACCTCAGCACTCCCCGTAGGTCGTATGTCGATGATACCTCCACCGAAAACTTTATCAAATATCTCTGGAGTTACAGCTATTTTAGGAATGAGACCACCGCTTTTTACGTACGTATCTGCATTGCTTTTCTTTCTGTAGTATACTTCCCTATCTCTACGCTCTTTGGCCTGAGTATATTCCCTAAGGGTAAGTACACGCGGCGAGCCGATAGGTCGGCCTCCTATAGTGATAATCTCTTGATAATTACCCGTTTCCGGATCATACTCATATACGGTTTTTACGTTTGGCGGATCTTTAAAATCTACCAAGTTAGTTGAAGACTCTCCTGTATTTGGGTCTTTATCCTTGAGCTTATAGCGTAGCGTACTATCATTTTGAGCGTAAAGATTAACGCCCCAAAAAGCACACAAAGCCAATATTGAAAAAGAGGCTAAAGCTCTTCTTCCATTTATTTTTAAGATTCTTATTATCAAAAGTTTATAAAACTCGATTAATTAAGTATTGGTTTTGCTTATAGGCTACAAGTGTTTAATAAGCAAAATTACAATAATTGTAGCGATTTCTTTATTAACTCCTCTGTAGTAAGATTATTGCCTAACTCCTTGCTTATCCGCATAAGTATTTTACCAACGGCAGGCTTAGCAAAGCCGAGTGAAAGTAGTGCTTCTGTGGCTTCGTCCATTTCTGTACTTCCCCCGCTTAGGCTATACGCATCATCTGAACCTATGCCACCCAGCTTGTCTTGCAATTCTACTACTAAACGCTGTGCTGCTTTAGGCCCTATGCCTTTTATGCTTTTGAGTATAGCAATGTTGCTATTGGTAATAGCATTTACTACATCATCTACATTCATACTGCTTAGTATCATACGAGCGGTACTAGGTCCCACTCCATTTACCCCAACTAATTTTACGTACAACTGACGTTCATTAGTCGTAGCAAATCCATAAAGAGTATGACTATCTTCTCTCACTATCAGGTGTGCATATACCTTAGCTTCTTTTCTATCTTTTAGCACTTCGAAAGTGTTCAAAGAAATATGCATAAAATACCCCACACCACCACAGTCTATTATGACCTCTGTGGGAGTAATGCGGTCTATCTTGCCTGATAAATAATCGTACATCTTGCAAGGATAAGACAACTATGCGAAAAGATATGAATCCGATGTGGATAGTTAATTTGGTTTTGTAGGAACTCGCCTCGAGGCGAGTTCCTACAAAGGTGTGTCCCGACTTAATTTTAGACTTTCTTTGCCGCCTTGAAACTAGACAAGAAAATACAAGTACATCTGGCTATGTTTAGTGTAGCATTATTCTATGCTGCTAATTATTCTATAGCTAAGTGGGCTATGCCAGAGTTTATATCTCCATTTGCTTTTATCACAGTGCGAGTAGGTTGTGGGGCTTTATTTTTCGGGGCTTATTATTTCCTATTCTCAAGAGAAAAAATAATGTATACCCGTGATTATCTTGATTTTGCTGTGTGTGCCTTTTTTGGGGTAGCACTCAATATGTTAGCATTTTTCAAAGGACTAAGTATGACATCTGCTATCAATGCATCTGTACTCATGCTAGTATCTCCTATTATGGTAGTACTCTACACTGCCATCGGCACCAAATCCAGAATAAAAAGCCAGGTAGTCTTAGGAATCATCATCTCATTTGTAGGAGCAGCATTACTCGTAAATGTGGGTTCATTCTCTCTGAGTAGCGATGGACTACACGGCGATTTACTTATTTTACTAAATGCCTCTAGTTTTGCTTTTCACCTCTACTACGTAGCTCGATTGCTAAAGAAATACAAGGCTACTACCGTTACTGCCTTTATGTTTATGATTGGTTTTATGTTTGTGCTACCTGTAGGTTACTCAGAGTTTGTAGCTGTGCAGTGGCACCTATTTACTGCTCAAGCCATATTCGCCTTAGTTTTTGTGGTGCTTTTTGTTACTCTACTTAACTATATACTCAATGTATGGGCAGTGCAGCATAGTAGCAGCTCACAAGTAGGTAGTTATATTTATTTGCAACCTCTACTTGCCACGTGTATAGCTATAGGCCTAGGTATGGATGTACTTACCTGGGGAAAGGCCACTTTTGGACTACTCATTCTTTTGGGACTTTGGCTGGTGAATAGGGGGAGGTGAGATCTACTTGTTTTTATAGGTAAACTTAATCATTAACCTTGGTTCATTCAGTCCTGCTTTTACACTTTGTTTCGTCTTGTTGTTAGTGCCTTTTACTTGCCATTTATTAACGCAAATGGACTTGGTATCTCGTAGATAGTACATCGCCTGAAAAGCAGCCTTTTCTCCTCTATTCAGTGTGTCTAGCATATCATTAACAAAAATACCATTAATAGATATTTCTTGATACAGCTTTTGATTTAATTGTAGCAGAAGAGTGTCTAACTTGCCTTTTGCAGAAACGGAAAGACCATTAGAGTCTAGCAAAATCTCATGTTCTACTATGCAAGCAGAACCATTACATTCAATAGGCAGTTTTTCCCTGCCAAAATTACAACCCAAATTATCATCTGAACCCAAATAAAGGCTATCAAGTATTAAGTCTAAGTATGCATAATTCCATTTTTGACTAAATCTTAAACCCATATGATTCACAGAATTTTTATGCTCTAAAGGTATTACATAGCTCCCGTTTGCACCTTTGAACTTACTTAGCTTTATAAAATTCCAATCATCATAATTATCATATCGTATTAATGAATCCGATAGAGCTACAGCTACCATCATACGTCTCAGCATTCTTTTTCTATACCGATAGTTTAAAACCTTGAATTGCAAGGTATAATCTGGGTTAATATTTGTTTGTTTACATAGTTTAGCAGCTAATACATTGTACGCCTCTACATCTGGATACATTGGGAAACGCACCTCATATGTCCCTCTTCTTTCTGGCTCATAGTGTACGTGGAAGCTTACATTTGAATGATTAAAAGTTGAAGTAAAGCAACTATCGCAAGGTGACATTCGACCTACCTCCGAGACCAAAGGAAAAGTATCGCAATCTAAAATATTGCGATACTTCTCTTCTATTAGGTTAGTTTGAGCATTGCAATTAACCGCAAAAACTAGGTAAGCCATTATACATGTGCACCTATTGTAATTTGTAGTACTTTTTACGGATAACCCCCACATTGGTTTCAAAGTTAAAGATATAAATCCCTTTTCTTAAACTTGATAAATCAATTTCTCCATTTTTACTGTTCAATTCACCATGATGCACGATTGCTCCATTAATGCTTACTACTTGATACTTTAGAGTTACCTCATCCTTAGAAGTCCCTATGCTATATTTTACATCTGACCAATTATTATCCTTCACTAATAAATCAACATTATAGTCTAGTTCAATTATCTCAACTTGTGTATTCAACTCCCTATTTTTAATATCTCTCTTATTAGCTTGTGTTCCAAGAACTGCAAGGCCATAGGCATTTAGAATTTCTTGGTAAGTAACAAAACTGCTCACGGACGTAGATTCAATATAATATGGTGCCAAATTATGTGATTCTGAAGCCTTTAACTCAAGGATGCTGTCAGCTCCTAAAGTCCAATTGACAACCGCTGCAACCCAATGATCTCCAACTGTCGAACTAAAATCATAAATATCAAATTCAAAACCGTAAGCATCTCTACCCCTAAGAGTATAGCTATCCTCGGCAGTAAAAACTTTAAAATCTCCAAAATCTACATCATAATCATCTATGTCACTTTGAACAGAGTTGAGACCTTGAGAACAACATTTAGCCTCAGTAAGAACACCATCACTATTTGGATAGTAATACTTTGTTCCGCAAGGATCATCCCCATACGTTACCATACAACTAATAACCGCAGCTATTCCTGCAGCTCCACCACTACAATCATATCCTGAGGTAAATAAACACCGCACCCATTGATCTGCATTGGGTCTTGCATCAGAACTCAGAAAACAGGTTAAAACAACACTTAGTAAAAAATACTTTTTCATACTAATTTAAAATAAATAAAATTTGGGTTCTTTTTTGAGAATCAAGCCTTTCCCCGTTATCGCTTAACACACTCTATACTTGGATCTTTCTAGAATCACATAGGGTATAGATTTGGTCTACTACAAAGTATAGCATAAATTTTTTAGGGAAAGATTTTTAGGGAAATAGGCATAAATGACTGATTATCAAAGAGAAAAGTTTGCACAAGTGTAAGTAAGAATACAAGCATACCACCTTACATTAGAGAAAGTAGGTAACGGACTACTCATTCTTTTGGGTCTTTGGCTGGTAAATAGGGGGAGGTGAGATTTATCTTGTATTCTTAAAAAGCAACTTAACTCAAAATATGCAGGTCATAATATAACAGGTAATCAATCTAACTTGTCTAAATAAAATTCTAATAAACTTGAATCTAAACTGTAATTATTAAAAAGCCTATTATATGAAATCGAATAACAAGTATCTTCTAACTGAACGAATACTGCGGGGAAAGTAGATAACTTTTTGTCGCATAAAAAACCACAAGTACTACTAAATGGGCCATTATACTTCACCTTATCAAAAATCCATATATCATTGGAATAATTAAGCTCATTCTCTATTCTTTGCATTTCAAGTCTAGCGGTTTTATTGTCCATATTAGTTTCTAAAATCAAGCCTAATTTCACTTTATTTTTCTTTTCACAAAGCGTTTTTATTCCTGTCAAATCCCGTAGACAGCTAAAGCAACTCTTTTGACCCATACAAACATAAACACCTTTTTCTATAGTATGATTACCTTCAACTATGGACATCTCATAAACATATTTACTACAAGAAAATAGGCAAAATAACGATATAAAAAAAGATACAGCCCTCATTATTCTTCTAGGCAGAACTCAAGTAATTGAAATTCTTTTAATTGTGCTTTCTTAACAGAAGTTGGCTTATAATAACTTATTTCAAATGCTTTTCCATTCTCAAAATAAATTGGCAGTGAATAGTCAAAATTCAGGTAATCACCATGAAATTTAGAATCCCCCATTTTATATTTTTTGCTTGAAACTAAAAAAGGAGATTGGGTAACATCTAATTCCCAAATATCTATTTGACGATAATCTCGATCACAATGATTAATAAGACTAACCATAAATTTGTTACTATCTACGAACATTACTTTTTCTATCCGATTAACACAATGTTTTCTTAATATAGAATCTAAATAGTACAGTTGCAACTTTATGGGGGTATTCACAGAGAAACTTTCCAAAGTCTCTTTGTAAAGTTCCAAATTATCATCTAAAGTATCCAGATAAACTAAAGCCTTCTTTTCAATCTTTCCTTTTACAATCGTACCCCATTCCACAGAATACTTTAATGGGTGGGCTATGATTATTTGATTACCTTTCATATCAATGTTTTGATGAACATAATGAGACAATTCGATCCCAAGAGGCCTTTCATTCGCATAGACCTGTGATAAAACAAGATCAGATGTACTCAGTAAATAAACCTTTACACAGGCGTCTTTTTCTAGTTCATTATAGTTATAGTGAGATACTAAAGATATGCTACTATCGTCTAAAGCAAATATCCTCCGAAACCCTATATTTAATAGGATAGTGGTATCTTGAATGAATACATTTCCTCTTTGCTTAAAGATAAAGAGGGACTTGAAACTCAGTATATAGGCCTTTTCATTATGTACTAAAAAATTGGATTCTAAGGTGTTCTCAGATAATTTCAATTCTGGGCTGAGCTTAAAGGTTAATTTATCTTGACTTTTAGTTAATACATTGGTACAAGTTACAATGAACTCACTTTTGGATGAATTCTTATCAAACGATGAAAAATAATAATTTCCGTTATTCAGACAATGAAGCTTCTTAGACTTATACTGATATTTTCCAACATAGGTGTTGCCGCATAACCCAATATTAAAGCTGTTACTATCTTGAGCGTAGAGACAAAATGACAAAAAAAAGAGTTGTATTAAAAGTCCAACTCTTTTTATATTACAAGTGCAATAATTCATTGCGGTTACTCTGAAATTATTGTTATCTTATAATCCAGAGAAGTGCCTGACCAAGTAATAGTGATTTCTCCATTATGAAGAATTGTGCCACTCAAATTTCCATTATTTATTTCATTTTCGGCTAAAGTTGACAGAAAATAAACATTATAAGCAGTAGCAGACGGACCAACTACAGAAGGTGTAATTACGAATATACAATCGTCATATCCGGGATTCTGACACAACAAAGAACTTCCATCTGAATCATGATCTTCATCAACAAGATAATACCCATTTGGACCTTTATTTTCTTTAAGTATTGTGATAGGCAAACTTGCAAATGAATTGATAGATAAATAGCATGTAGCTAGTAAAAATAATAATAACTTTTTCATAAAAATAAATTAAAAATTAAAAATTGTGCCTACTCTAAAAAGCTTTTCGGCATCCGCTTACATAGTCTCAATCTTTATTTACCTAGGATGGGGATTAAGAGGTCGTTATTTACAAAGTAATAGAAAAATTATTTTAATAAGAAAGTTTTAATAAGAAAGTTTTAATAAGTCGCTATAAAATATTGATTATAAAAGCAATAAATGTAGATATCTCTAGGTATGGATGTACTTACCTGGGGAAAGGCCACTTTTGGACTACTCATTCTTTTGGGACTTTGGCTGGTAAATAGGGGGAGGTGAGATTTCTCCTAGCTGTAACTGTAGCTCTGTAATTCCAACATTATAAACTTTGTTGTAGCTAAAGTTGGTTTTGACATAATCCTCATAATAATCTTTAAGATTTACACCAGGTATCAATTTGATATTCGTATATGAATTAATCAGTAAAACTCTATTCCCTAAAAATTCTACCCAAGAACCTACAAAAGAAACTGGTATTGTACTTTCGGTAAGCACCCTATCTACATTAACTAAAAGAGGGCAAGTAATTGTATCAACACTTGGCGAATCATTAGAAATATTTGCAACCAAATAAGTCTTCACCTTCTTATCGGCTAACCTCTTTGTACACACAATCATGCTATCATTCCCATATCTCTGAGCAAAAATTATTATTGATTTCATTTTTACTTTCCCAGAACTAAGCAGGATGTTTCTCTCAAATTCATTTCTGATTGAATCTTTAAAATTCCAGTAAAGTTCCTTAGTTAACTCTTGTTCACAAGGAAAAGACAACAAACTGCATAAACTTTTAGTAATTATTGAAAATTTTTCTAAATCTATAATTGTAACTTCAGCAGATAGAGGGTTCACATAGTAGAATTTTTCGTCAAACCAATGACTCCTGTAAAAAGTAGACCTTGTATATGAATCATATAAAGGATTTGACCAAATCAGATTTGCTTCCTTATTGCCAATATCAATCTGAAATAGCAAAAGAGAATCCTTGAACCTATCACAACGAAGCAGCTTTGTCGAAGTATAAACATAGAGTTTATTAGCCCTCATGAAGGCTGAACTCCCGAAAAGATTAAATTGACCTTCGATATCTAAATAATTAGATATTTTAAAAGCTAGCTTTTCCACTCTAATCGAGAAGTAAAATCGTTGATTCAAAAAAATCTGAAATTCCGATTTACCGACCTTATACAGCGACGAGATATTAACGCTTTGTGTCTTATAAAAATTTTGCACTTCTAACGGCAAGTCAATACTCCATAATTCGTGACTTTCAACGTTTTGAATTAGCAATTTATTCTTTTCATCTGAGACCCCTACTAAAAACAGACTATCATTGATTAGAACTGGTTTCTTATAGAATATTTGACCTATTGCATTATTTTGATAGAATGTACTATCCAATTCATAATTTTCTATGAACCTAAATTTACTTTGGGCAGTCGAAGACAAATTCAAAAGAATTAGGCTAGCACAAAAAAAAACTTGTTGTGCTAGCTTAATAACTTCATTTTTACTTTGTGGGTCTAGAGCTTTTCCCATTTTTGTTCATGTGAATTTGTATTCGAGTTGAACTCCCACGTAACTTTATATGTTCTGGGCGATGACTCGCCTATCACCTGAAAAACTTGGATCTCTGTACCTGAATTAACCCCTGAAACTATCTGGGCATCTGCATGAGTAAATAAGGCTTCCATAGCTGAATAATCCGTATTATCAAATACTCCCCCGTCCCCACAGTTAGTGGCGTTTACTGACAGTGGGCAAGTTTTACATACAGTAGATGCTTCACAATAAATTATGAAATGATCATACGCATCAACACATGTCCAGTCGAACTGGCCATTAGCATTATTTTCGACGATACGATAGACAATCTTATCCGCTGAAGCATAAGAAAAAAAGGTTAAGCCAATTAACAGAAATAATAAATACTTTTTCATAAAAATTTAAAATAAATAAAATTGTGCCTACTCTAAAAAGCTTTTCGACATCCGCTTACATACTCTCAATCCTTATGTCTAGCATTCGGAGATT
>JBDNFQ010000183.1:0-6268 GCA_041689715.1 Bacteroidia bacterium | reverse complement strand
GAATGCGTTAAAGAGTTCTATTTCTGCTAGTGCATATCGCTGGTATTTCAATGGAGAAATAGACACTTTAACTCTTCAGCCCTTTTACTTACCTGCGGCCAACGGATACTGGCAAGTACAGCTGATCTCAGAATACGGCTGTGAGAGTGAGTTGAGTGATTCGCTTAATGTTGGGTTTGCTACTTTAGACCATAGATATGAGACATTAGATTTTAGACTTTATCCGAATCCGAGTGACGGACACATCTTTTTAGAAGTTCCAAAAGAAGGGAAATACAAAATACAAGTTACCGACCTAAACGGCAAGCTAATCTATAGCACTACCCAAAACTTGTCACCACGAATGAGTTTGTTCGCCGCGGCGAATGTACTTGCAAATGGTTCATACATTCTAAGCCTCACAGACGAGAAGGGCAACACAGGCAGTGAAAAGATGGAGGTGTTGAAATAAACTATTTTTGTTTTATTTGATGGTTTCTCAGTTAATGAACAAACACCTCATTTTTGGTAGACAGATTTGGAATAACCTCTACTTCTTTAACAACCCAATCTCAATCAATCTTTCCGTAAGGAAATCCCCTGCAGAGATGTCATCATATGCTTTTGGATTTTCTGGTGTTACGCAGCT
This sequence comes from Bacteroidia bacterium, assembly GCA_041689715.1. Taxonomy (GTDB): domain Bacteria; phylum Bacteroidota; class Bacteroidia; order NS11-12g; family UBA9320; genus UBA9320. The sequence continues at coordinate 5,640 of JBDNFQ010000183.1, read as the reverse complement.
TTCTAAGCAGTCTAGCCTCATCTCAGATACGGGATGCAAAAAGTAGGGGATAGAAAAACGGGTAGTACCCCATTCTTCTTTGGGTGGATTTACCACTCGGTGTGTGGTGCTTCGTAGCTTGTTATTAGTAAGTCTTTGGAGCATATCGCCTACATTCACTACCAGTTGGTTGGGTAATGCTGTTATAGCTATCCAGTTATTCTGTTTATCTAGCACTTCTAGTCCAGCAGCACTAGCACCCATTAGTAAGGTGATTAGGTTAATATCTTCGTGCTGTCCTGCACGTACTGCATTTTTTGGTGCATCTTTTATCGGGCCATAGTGTATAGGGCGAAGGATGCTATTGCCATATTGTATATAGTCATCAAAATACATCTCGTCAAGGTTTAAATAGAGAGCAATGGCTCTGAGCATATACTTGCCTGTTTCTTGTAAAGCTGCATAGGCTTTTAGTCCATATTCAGAAAACTCTGGAACTTCGTCTACCGAGATATTTTCATAGTAGTCAAACTTAGATTTTAGATCTTCTGGGATCTCCTGTCCAAAGTGGTAAAACTCTTTTAGATCACCCACTTTACTATCTTTACTATGCTCTGTACCCCAGGAGGTAAATCCTCGCTGACCAGCTATACCTGCAATATAGTATTTCATTTTAGTCTCCAAGGGTAGGGCATAAAACTCCTTAGTATACTTATATAAGTTGGCAGAGAGCTCATCACTAAGTTCGTGATTATAAATTGCTACAAAACCAATTTTCTCGTAAGCAGTACCCAGATCTTGAACAAAGGTTTGCTTTTCTGACGGGGTGCCGTTTTTGAAATCGTTGAGGTTGATAGAGATGATGGTAGAAGACATGTTGTTCAATTTATAAAACAAATTTACAATTTACGGTTGTATATAAAGCCTAATCTTCTAATTGTTCAAGAAAAAACGAATACCTTTGTCAGTATATGACTCAGTAAAGATGTATCCAGTCTACTCAAGTAATGCAGGCCTTTGGGCTAAAAAAAAGGAATTGATAAGATACCTTTTCGGACTATTTTTATTTGTAATTTCTATACATAATTATGCACAATCGATGCTGAAAAGTGCAGAGATAAGTCTACCTAACCAAGAAATTTTAGCTGACCAAAAAGCTAGATTAAAAGCAGCTACAGGAGGAGAGATCAGCATTTACAATAATAATATAGGTATTCTGCTACTGAAAAGCAGCAATTTTGATGATGCTTATTTCTACTTCAATGCAGCCTATTTTTCTATCGCTACAGCAAGATGCTCTGGCCCGCAGGCATTTAGCAAGGCTAATCTAGCATACATAGAGTTGCTAAGAGGAGATGAGGGTGCTGACTTTAAAAAAGTAGACGAAGCTATATTTTGTGCCAGAGAGTTGAAAGATCTGTATCTTGAGTCTGAGGTTAAACTAATACAAGGGCATATGCTGCTACACCAGGGTAAATACTCTGATGCATTTGGATCGTACTTTCAAGCCAAAGAAATAAAAGAACAGGAAAAAGATCAGGCTGGATTAATAGAAACCAACCTAGCTATAGCAGATGCATTAACCCGTATAGGACAACATAGCTCTGCACGCTCTCATCTACAATACGCATTATCACTAAATGAAGAGGTAGGAAATCAAAATCTAGCTGCATCTATCTACAATCTACTGGCAACAAACTATAGTAAGCAAAAAAATAATAAATACGCTAATAGTTATAGTGCTAAAGCACTAACTGCTGCTAAAAAATCGGGTAATAGTTGGGCGGTTTGTAAGGCATATCTAAATATGTCTGATATAAATGGGGAGTTAAGTGACTATGCTACAGCAACTAAATATTTAGACAAGGTGGCAGAGTTAATGGCTGCTAACGGTCTGAGTGCTCTAAGAGCTTCTTTTCAGAGCAAGCAAGCAGAACTAAATCTTGCTACTAATAATTCTAATAAGGCCATCACCATAGCCAAGGGTATAATAAGTGGTAATAGGAAATATGTATCGCAATATGAAATAGCAAGTGCATACGAAGTGCTTACCAAAGCGTATTATAATTTGAATGAGTATAAAAAGGCATTTGAAGTAAACGAGGAATATGAGGAGATAAAAATAAGCAATGGCGTCTCTGGTGCATTTAAACAGTTTGAACAGCTGAAATTGAAGTCAGAGCAACTAGTTATAAAAACACAGGAGGTAGTAGATGATGCAGAAAAGCAAATGCTTTTTCAAGAAAAGAGAACTTTAGATATTATGAAATACTTTATCATTTCTGCACTAATTCTTCTGAGTATCATTCTTGTGGTGCTTTATAGACAAGTGAGAAATAAGAAGAGTAGCAATAGGAAACTAGAGCAGCGTAATGCTTTGATTAACAAACAGAATCAGGAGCTGAGAAAAATGAATACTGTATTAGATGATGCACGGCAACAGGCAGAGGCTGGTTCTATAGCAAAGTCTAACTTTTTAGCGGTAACTAGTCACGAGATTAGAACCCCAATGAACGGTATCATGGGCATGGCTAGTTTGATGCTAGAAACACCACTCAATGAGGAGCAAAAGAAATTTGTAGAAACGATACAAACCAGTAGTGAGAATCTGCTAACTATACTAAATGATATCTTAGATTTTTCTAAGATTGAGGCAGGAAAAATGAATATAGAGTCCTCTCTTGTAGACTTGGATAAGTTACTAGATGAAGTAATGATTATATTCTCTAAGCAAGCTAAAGATAAGAGGATAGTGCTAAGTAAGTTCATAGGGAATGCTTTGATCACTCAGTTTAGAGGAGATATTTTACGTATAAGGCAGGTACTTATCAATTTAGTGAGTAATGCTATCAAATTCACTGGAAATGGTTATGTGAAAATAACGGTGGAGTTAGATGAGTTACTCAGAGCTCAGACGGATGATGCTCGTATAGCCAAACTTAGGTTTTCTGTGAAAGATGATGGTATTGGTATTTCTGAGAACAAACAAAAGAAGATTTTTGAGTCTTTCGAACAAGAGGATACTAGCACAAGTAGAAAATATGGTGGCATCGGATTGGGCTTAAGTATAAGTAAGAAGTTAGTAGAGCTAATGGGTGGCGAGATAGGTCTTACGTCAGAAAAAGACATTGGTACTACATTCTATTTTACCTTAAATGTAGAGATACCCAAGTCCCGAGCTAATCAAAAAGATAATATGGCTGCACAGGTAGAGCTAAAGGAGCTAGTTGCAATTAAAGGCAAATTTGCAGAGGAGCACCCAATGCGTATTTTAGTGGCGGAGGATAATCCGTTTAATAAGCTCTTTATAGACAAGCTTTTTGAGAAATTCGGCTATACCGACGCACATCATGCAGAGAATGGCATAGAGGTACTTAAAAGACTAGAGCACGAAGAGATAGACCTTATACTTATGGATATTCAAATGCCAGAGATGGACGGTTTGCAAGCCACTCAGCGTATTATAGAAAAATACGGAGATGATAGGCCTTTGATAATAGCACTTACTGCTGATGCCTCAGAAGGGAGTAAACATGAATACTTAGAGGCGGGAATGGATGGCTTTTTAAGTAAACCATTCAAGCAAGAGGCCTTGCAACAAATCTTAATAGAAAACAGCAAAAAAATAAAGGACAAACAACTTGTCTAGATAGCTAATACGGCTCTTATCGCTTTAATTTTTAGCTGTACCTCATCCCATTCTTTTTCGGCTTCGGAGTCTATAGTAATAGCTCCGCCAGCATTATAATTTAAGGTCTTAGACTGCTCATCGCATAGTAAGCTTCGAATCACTACATTAAAGTCGAAATCATTCTCTGGACTAAGGTAGCCTAGTGCTCCGCTGTACCACCCTCTCTTGAAATCCTCTAACTCTTCAATATGCTGCATAGCTGCTATTTTGGGTGTGCCAGTCATACTACCCATGGGGAAAGTGGCTTCTAGAATACTTTGAATGGAAACCTCACTATCAATAGTGCTTTGTACAGTAGATATCATCTGATGCACTTGCAAGTAACTATACACTCCAAAGAGCTCAGCTACTCGAGTTTGTCCTGTAATAGATACTCGAGCTAGATCATTGCGAACGAGATCTACTATCATCACATTTTCAGCTCTATCTTTTTCTGAGTTCTCTAGTTCGTTTATGAGTGCTTCGTCTTCTTGTGCATTGTCCCCTTTTCTTATAGTACCTTTTATGGGTTGGCTAATAAGCTGATCTCCATCTTTCATTAGGAAACGTTCCATGCTTGCTCCGCATAGATGCAGATGGTCTACTCGTAGGTAAGCAGCCATTGGTACAGGCGACTTTTGTATTAGTTTTTGATGAAAAGAAATAGGGTCGAATGCTAAATACTCGTGCTTAAAAGGAACGCAGTAGTTTAGTTCATATACCTCTCCAGCATATATAAGATTATGAATTTGTGCTATTTTATCAAGATAAATTTCTTTGGATACAGGGGATTGTGCTGCCGAAACTTGAAACATAGATTCCGCTCGTTCGGTATCCCAAAAAGCGTCAGTTAGTTTCCCTTTGAGTACCGATACATTATTATTCTTATCGATAGCTAAAACGATTTGGGGCACGAAGAAACTTAATTCAGGGCAAGGTATAATCTCTTGGTTATTTGACTGTAGTTTCTCAAAGTTATTCTTCAGATCGTAACCCAAAACCCCAAATAGCCAGTCTTTATTCGTAACTAGATGTGAGCTAAATTTAGTGTGATCTGAATACGCTTTTTCAGCTCCAAAAGCAGCTAAAAATTCGTATTTACCCCCGTGCACTCCCGTGTTTAGCTGGCAGCTGTCTAGTATGCAGCTATGCCCAAATTGGCGACTATAGTTATATGCTAGCTCTTTATAAGCTTGCAAACCATGTGTAGCTATGTAGTGCTGACTTGTGATAGGCCGAAGGTACAATACTTATTTATCTGACTGAATATAAACCCACTCTTTGAACTCAAAATCTTTGTGATCTAACGTGTTGTCAGTCAAATCATGTCTGCCGTCTATAATAAATAATCCTGCTATTGGGCTGCCCTTTCGGGTCTCTGTTTTGCCAAATGTTTTAGGCTTAAGAAGGAAATAAGCAAAGTCTTCTTTGTTACTTGACATGTAAAACTTTGTGAGGTAATAAGATTTATCGCCTTTTAAGAATATTTTTTTATCGATGTAAGCCTTTCGCGGCTCTCTTAGAAAAGGACTGTTGCGGGACATGGGACTAATAATAACACTCTCTTGATAGAATTGGTTTATTACTGTTTCATTATATCCTTCACCTTTTACTACCACACGTAGCATAGTTCCTCTGCCAGAGGAGCCTTCTATTCTAAAGGGCAGTTCAAATTTTATGGGTTTCCATTGGCCTTCTATCAGTGTGAAACGAGATAGTCTAAGAACTACTACGGCTATAAAAAATCCAGGATTGAAAATGTCATTTATGAATTGTAAAAAGAATATCCCAAAATATCCTATATCAATTGCAGAATCTATACTATCTATTATTACTAAAATTAGGAAATATTGGGGTCAGCTGTATTTTATGGGGAGCTAGGCAAAAAGCTTACTTAGTCTAAAGAGGAAAAAGTCAGTATCAGATACGCCTCTAAGGTTAGCCCTAAAGAGCTTTATTTTGGAGTTAAAAGACTCCGCACTGGCATTGGT
>JBDNFQ010000182.1:0-7567 GCA_041689715.1 Bacteroidia bacterium | reverse complement strand
ATAGATGTGTTTAAATTTTTGTCATGTACTTAGTTCCTTTTGTTAATCTCTTTTCCTTATACATCTTTGTAAAACAATGAATGAAGCCGTGTCAGATTTTCAACAACTCATCACTCAAGGAATACCAACAGAATTGCCAGCAGCAGTCGATACTTCGACTCCGCTCAGTATGACTGGCCGCTCAGAAAATACCCACGCTCCTAAGCGTAAGGATATTCTAAGCAAAGAAGAGAAGGTTTTGGCTATCCGCAATGCACTTCGTTATTTCCCAAAGAAATGGCACGCAGAGTTAGCTCCAGAGTTCGCAGCAGAGCTAAAGGACTATGGTAGAATCTATATGTACCGCTTTATGCCCAGTTATAACATGTATGCTCGTCCTCTAAGTGAGTATCCTGCTATCTGCGATCAAGCAGCAAGTATTATGCTGATGATTCAGAACAATCTAGATCCAGCTGTTGCTCAACATCCAGAGGAGTTGATTACCTATGGCGGTAATGGAGCAGTTTTTCAAAACTGGGCTCAGTATCTTCTTACGATGAAGTACCTAAGTGAGATGACCGAAGAGCAAACGCTTCATATGTACAGCGGACATCCGATGGGACTATTCCCTAGTGGTAAGGAAGCTCCGCGTGTGGTAGTGACTAATGGGATGATGATACCTAACTACTCTAAATCAGATGATTGGGAAAAATACAATGCTATGGGAGTAACGCAGTATGGACAGATGACTGCGGGTAGTTTTATGTACATAGGCCCGCAAGGAATAGTACACGGAACTACCATCACAGTGATGAATGCTTTTAGAATGATTAGCGGCGAAGAAGGCGATACACCCGCAGGTAAGATTTTTCTCACGGCAGGTCTAGGTGGTATGAGCGGAGCTCAGCCCAAGGCAGGTAATATAGCAGGCTGCATTACGATATGTGCAGAGGTGAATGCTGCTGCTGCTCATAAACGCCACAGCCAAGGTTGGGTAGATGAGTTAGTAGATAATACAGATGATTTAGTGACTAGAATTCGCAAAGCCAAAGCAGATAAAGAAGTAGTGAGCTTAGCCTACGTGGGTAACGTGGTAGACGTTTGGGAACGCTTTGCAGATGAAGATATTTTCATACACATAGGGAGTGATCAGACTTCACTTCATAATCCATTTGCTGGGGGATATTATCCCGTAGGACTTGATTTTGAGGAGAGTAATACAATGATGGCCAATAAGCCAGAAAAGTTCAAAGAGGAGGTCTATAAATCGCTCAGAAGACACGCTGCTGCAATAGATAGGAATACAACTAAGGGTACGTACTTTTTTGATTATGGCAATGCATTTCTACTAGAGAGTAGTAGAGCGGGAGCTGATATTATGGCAGAGAACGGTATTGACTTTAAATACCCTAGCTATGTGCAAGATATACTTGGACCTATGTGTTTTGACTATGGATTTGGTCCATTTAGATGGGTGTGTGCTAGTGGAGATCCTGCGGATCTAAAAAAGACAGATGAGATAACTGCACGTGTACTGAGAGAAATACAGGTCACTGCTCCTAAGGAAATACAGCAGCAGATGGCAGATAATATCAAATGGATAGAAGAAGCTGGAGAGAATCAAATGGTAGTAGGCTCACAAGCTCGTATATTATATGCAGATAGTGAAGGGCGAATAAAGATAGCCGAAGCATTTAATAAAGCAGTAGCAGCTGGAGAGCTAAGTGGAGCAATAATACTAGGTAGAGATCACCACGATGTGAGCGGTACGGACTCTCCATACAGAGAGACCAGTAATATCTACGACGGCAGTAAGTTCACTGCAGATATGGCTATTCATAATGTGATAGGAGATAGTTTTCGTGGAGCTACGTGGGTGAGCATACACAATGGCGGTGGAGTAGGATGGGGCGAGGTAATGAACGGTGGATTTGGGATGCTGCTTGACGGTACCGACGAAGCTGATGCTCGTTTAAAGAACATGTTGCACTATGATGTAAATAATGGAATAGCAAGACGAAGTTGGGCTAGAAATGAGAATGCCCAATTTGCTATAAAACGTGAAATGGAACGCAACGATAAATTGAAAGTCACACTAGCAAATAGTGTGGATGATGGTTTGTTGGAGGGGTTATTTTAATTTTTTGTAGGTCGGTGCCGGTTTTGTAGGTCTGTACCGGTTTTGTAGGTCCGTACCTCAGAGGCACGGACCTACAGAAACAACCATACCAATTATATGTCCAAATACCTTAAACGTCAATACCGATTGCCAGGGTTTAATTATGCATCTAACGATGGTTATTTTGTGACAATCAATACAGCGGATAGGAATACTGTGTTGTCTATTTTTTGGTAGGAGAATTTATTGTCAATGGGTCCCCCTTTCTTATTTTGTTTTTTAATGGAAAAATCTCGGTACATGTGGATATTGAATGAGTCTGAATTTTGACTGAATACAAAACAGTAACTGATTGCGAATAATAGACTTCTATGTAACACAATTGGAATAACGGGGGTTGCAGATACTTAGTATAAAACACGAGATGAAAGGCAACGAAAAGTGTGACTAAGTAGACCCTCTAAGAATGTATCAAAGTTCATTATCGCTACATTTCTGAGTCAAAAAAAAGCCGTACCCAATAGATAAGACTGCTAAACATTCTGTCAAAGAAATCTAGTTAAAGAAGTCCTTCATTTTATCAAAAAAGCCCCTCTCTTTACTTGGGTCTGGAGTGAAATTTTCTGCGTCTAATAATTGTTGCATTATTGCTTTTTCATCCGAGCTGAGTTTTTTTGGAGTATAGATATTTACGTAGATAAGTTGGTCCCCAGGACCATATCCATTTACGTCTGGTATGCCTTTGCCTCGTAGCCTGAGTACTTTGCCACTATGTGTGCCGGCCTCTATTTTTATACGTGCTTTGCCATTTACTGTAGGTACTTCTATATCTGCTCCAAGAGCTGCTTGGGGGAAACTAATATGTAGATTAAAGATAATGTTATTTCCATCTCGCTCTAGGTTTTCGTGCTTAGCTTCTTCTACTAGTACTATTAAATCACCCGCTACTCCACCTGGCATTTCATTTCCTTTGCCACGAACATTGAGCTGCATACCATCGGCTACTCCCGCAGGTATGTTGATGGTGGTAGTTACTTCTTCGGTAATCAAACCCATTCCATCTGCTCCAGGAGGAACATTTTTTATCTTCTTACCCATTCCTTGGCAAGTAGGGCAAGGACTTGCTGTTTGCATTTGTCCTAAAAAGGTGTTTTGTACTCGAGTTACTTGACCTTGTCCGCCACAGGTGCTACACGTGTCAAAGGTTACACCTTTAGCTACTACTTTTTTCTTGTACTTTATTTTCTTTTCTACTCCATTGGTTACGTCTTCTAGGTTTAGCTTCAATTTTATTCGAATATTGGACCCTACAGCTTGTCTGCTTCCGCCACTACGATTGCCGCCACCGAAGAAACTTTCAAAGGGACTGCCGCTGCTTCTTCCGCCTCCACCAAAGATATCTCCGAAGTGACTGAATATGTCATCCATATTCATGCCACCTCCGCCAAAACCACCTTGCCCATCTACTCCTGCGTGGCCATATTGGTCATACCGTTGTTTTTTCTCCGGCTTACTTAAAACCTCGTAAGCTTCTGCTGCCTCTTTGAAGTTTTCTTCCGCCTCTTTATTATCAGGATTTTTATCTGGGTGGTACTGTATCGCTTTTTTACGATATGCTTTTTTAATTTCTTCGGCTGTAGCACCTTTAGCTACACCTAGTATGTCGTAAAAATCTCTTTTTGCCATTACTGCCCTACTACTACTTTGGCGTATCGTATCACCTTGTCGTTCAATTTATAGCCTTTTTCTATCTCATCTACGACCTTGCCAACTAGTTTTTTAGATGGTGCAGCTATTTTAGTAATAGCCTCATGTATTTCGGGGTCAAAATCTTGCTCTAAAGACTTAAATGCTTTCAGACCTTTAGATTCTAGGCTGCTTTTAAACTTATTGTAAACTAAGTCTACGCCTTTACGAATGGTTATTACGTCGCCTTTTTTATCCATGTTTTGCAAGGCTCTTTCAAAATCATCTAACACAGGTACTAGGTCTGTCATTATATCTTGTCCCGCAGTTTTGAAAAGTTCAATTCGCTCTTTAGAAGTACGTTTACGATAATTATCAAACTCAGAATAGAGTCTTAGGTATTTGTCATTGAGCTCTTCTATTCTTTCTTCAGCAGTTGGCTCTATTGGCTCAACTATTTCTTTTTCAGCCTCTTGTGTTTCCTTGCCTTGGCTGTCGTTAATCTCTTCGTTTTGATCTTTTATTTCTTCAGACATTATTCTATCCTTCTTTTCTGAGATAAGGATAGCAAAAGTGTTGCCACGTAAGTTTGTGTCAATATGACACCTCTTACTCTGTCATATGCTTAGATAGTGTTTCTGCTAACTTATTGCCAAAAAGTCCTTTGTAGATTATCTTCCCTTTTGCATCTATGAGCACATTGTAAGGTAAATAAGTGAAGTTGTATGATTTTACTATAGCACTTTCCCATTTTTTAAATTCACACCCGTGATTTGGCCAACTTAGTCTATCGTTTGTAATGGCTTTTTGCCAAGCCTCGGTATCAGTGTCTAGACTGACACTATATATGGTAAATCCCTCACCTATATCAAAAGACTTGTTCTTATAGCTGTCGTAAGTTTGTCTTATTGTGTTGTTTTCTATTCTGCAGGTTCTACACCAACTTGCCCAAAAATCAATTAATACGACTTGTCCTCTAAGGTCAGACAGATTTACCAATTTACCCTCTGGATTTCGCAGTGTTATCTCAGGTGCTATATCCCCAACCGCAGGTTCTATGCTTGTCTCGTGAGATTTAAATGCTGTACAGAGTACAAGAATTAAAGCAAATACACTAACTCTTATAATGGTCATATACTAAGAACGAGTAATTTTTGCTCCTATTGCATTGAGACGAGTTTCTATATCTTGATAGCCTCTGTCTATCTGCTCTATGTTATGTATAGTACTGGTGCCTTCTGCACTCATGGCAGCAATAAGTAGAGATACTCCTGCACGTATATCTGGCGAGGACATGGTAGTGGCCTTTAGTGGCACTCTACGATCAAGACCCATTACTGTAGCTCTGTGTGGATCACAAAGTATTATCTGAGCACCCATGTCTATCAGACTATCCACGAAGAATAGTCTACTCTCAAACATCTTTTGATGTATCAATACGTTGCCTTTTGCCTGTGTACACATTACTAATATTACACTTAATAAATCTGGGGAAAGACCTGGCCATGTAGCATCTGCTATGGTCATCATACTCCCATCTATAAAGTTATCTATTTCGTAATGCTTATTTTCAGGGATTACGATATCATCATCTTTTATAATAAACTGAACGCCTAATTTTTTGAATACTTTAGGTATAATGCCTAATTGATCTACTCTGCAATTTTCAATGGTAATTTCAGATTGTGTAAGAGCTGCTAGACTTATAAATGAGCCTATCTCTATCATGTCTGGCAAGATAGTGTGTGTACAGCCTCCAAGCTCACTTACACCATCTATAGTCAGCATGTTGCTTCCTACTCCAGAGATTTTTCCCCCCATAGAATTTATCATCTTGCACAGTTGTTGCAGGTAAGGTTCGCAAGCCGCATTGTATATAGTAGTAGTCCCTTTGGCCATTACAGCGGCCATTAGTATATTGGCTGTACCTGTTACAGATGCTTCTTCTAGCAGCATGTAGCTGCCTTTTAGGTTTTTACCTTCTACTTTATAGAAACCTGTTTCTTTATCATAGATAAACTCAGCACCCAAGCTTTCGAATCCTAAGAAATGTGTGTCGAGTCTTCTTCTTCCTATTTTGTCTCCACCTGGACTAGGTATGTATCCTATACCGAAACGAGCTAGTAAAGGGCCTATAATCATAATAGATCCACGTATAGCAGCACCTTTGGTTCTAAATTCTTCTGTATGGAAGTAGTCTAGATCTATCTCATCAGCCTTAAAAATCCAGTTTCCTTTGGCTTTATGTTCTACTTTTACTCCTAGTCCTTTCAGTAACTCGATCATACGCAGTATGTCTCGTATCTCAGGGATATTATGTAACTCTACTTCTTCTTCTGTAAGCAATACCGCAGCAAGGATTTGTAACGCCTCATTTTTAGCTCCTTGTGGCGTTAAAGTGCCTTTTAGCTTATGTCCTCCTTCTATTGTAAAAGTACCCATTTATCTTTTATTGTATTTTGGATTAAAAGGTTTTTTCTTTTTCCCCTTGTTTTTATTGTTGTTTCTATTGTTGTTTGGTTTTCTGATAGTCTCTATATGTATATCCAATGAATCCGGAGCTATTTGCAGTTTTCCTTCAGATAAGTCTGCCAAGTGCTGTACCACTTGTGTAGGAGTGAGGTCTTCCTCATTCCAGTTTTTACTAGAGTTGACCATAAAAGAGGCTATATAGTTGATATACATAGATTTAAGCTCGCCATCTTCCATGTCTTTAGCTCCGTCTATCATATCTATAAGATTTCTACCATAGTATCTATACTTGCTCAGTACATCCCTGTATCCTAGGTGTTCTGGCTTTTCTGCCTTGGCAGCAGGCTCTGGTGCCGGGTACTCATTATCTATGTCTAGCTCAAAATGGGCTATCTCGTGCATATGATCCCAAACTGTTTGCTCGTAGTTAGTTTGGTTTTTTATTTCCGGATTAAGATTTGCCATCACTTTAAAAACGGTATGTGCTAGTATATTTCTCTTACCTCTATCTTTCTCAAGTTTTAGGTGCTCTACCATCTCTTGTACGCCTCTACCGTATTCTGTGAGGGTTATTTTTTCTAATTGTGTGTTGTACGACAATTCCATTTGTGAGCAAAGATATAATTTAGGCTACGAACTAATAAGCATATGATGTAGTTGTTTTCCACTTATTTTTTTTAAGGATATAATTTTAAGCAAGAAGTGTGCGTTGGTCAATTAAAATGACCCGTTAATATGAAATGTATATTCAATCACTTTCTTTATAGTCTCTACTCCTCTTTTCTAACCGTTAGACTGGAAATGCGAGAGGTCTTTAGGTATCTGCAAAAGAGTGACTATCAACTATTGCTAAAGCGTATTGAGGCTTTGGATAAATAGTAGTATGCTGTAGTTATTATACAGAAAATGTAAAAAAGGATAGTTGAGCAATCGACTATCCTTTTTTTACATCAAACAAAAAGGCGAAATAGTGAATCAAAATTTAACTATTCCGCTCTGGTAGAGTCTATTAGACTCTTAGCTAATCTTTAGTCTAAAAATCTAGACTAATTAAGTTTATCAGTTGGATAAATCGCATCGAGTAGAGGCTTTGCTCCTCTTATCTAACCTTTAGACTGATCTATTCAAGCTAGTTTTTAATATTTAATTGTAATATTGTCATATTATTTTTCACTAGCATCCGAAAGTTAGAATAAACAAAAGCCTTCAGAATTCCATAAATTTGAGTTCGACAAAAAACTTTCAAAATATGGGACTCTTTAGGCGAAGTAAAAATAATAACAAACCTCTTATTACGCAAATAATAGATCT